>NZ_JBITEN010000002.1:451687-720076 GCF_044455165.1 Streptomyces sp. NPDC051315 | reverse complement strand
GTTGATAGGCCGGATCTGGAAGCACGGTAACGTGTGGAGGTGACCGGTACTAATAGGCCGAGGGCTTGTCCTCAGTTGCTCGCGTCCACTGTGTTGGTTCTGAAACCACGAACAGCCCCACGTTGTCACAGGCGTGGTGTGGCGTTCACAGTTTCATAGTGTTTCGGTGGTTATAGCGTGAGGGAAACGCCCGGTTACATTCCGAACCCGGAAGCTAAGCCTTACAGCGCCGATGGTACTGCAGGGGGGACCCTGTGGGAGAGTAGGACGCCGCCGAACTCCTTTTAGAGCTCTGGCTCTTGGGCATGCAGCCCAAGAGCCAGAGCTTTTTTGCGTTGAGGTAAGGTCAGGGGGCATCGTTGGCTCGTTTCCCACTGGAGGCCCCCGGGTGGAGGTTCAGGAGACCCGTGTTCAGACGGACCGGGTGCTCACCATCCCGAACATCCTCAGCATGGCGCGTCTCGTCGGCGTACCTTTGTTCCTGTGGTTGATCCTCAGGCCTGAGTTCGGAGGCCCGCAGAGTGACGGCTGGGCTCTCCTGGTGCTGGCCCTGAGCGGGATCAGCGACTACCTGGACGGCAAGCTCGCCCGGCGCTGGAACCAGATCAGCAGCCTCGGCCGGCTGCTCGACCCGGCTGCGGACCGGCTCTACATTCTCTCGACGCTGGTCGGGCTTACCTGGCGCGAGATTCTGCCTCTCTGGTTGACCGCTGCACTTCTCGCGCGGGAACTGGTCCTGCTGGTGATGGTGGGCATCCTCCGTCGGCACGGCTATCCGCCGCCCCAGGTGAACTTCCTCGGGAAGGCGGCCACGTTCAACCTTATGTACGCGTTCCCGCTTCTGCTGCTCAGTGACGGAACTGGATGGCTGGCGTCACTCGCTGCGATTTTCGGATGGGCGTTCGCGGGATGGGGTACAACGCTCTATTGGTGGGCAGGAGTCCTCTACGTGGTACAGGTCCGCCGTCTGGTTCGTGCGGACTCCATGGCCGACTGAGCTCGCCGATTGGGCATACAGCAGTGGCTCGATGGCCCGCTGCGGAAAAGTGCGGGACAATCGGGACGGGTGAAGTCGGCTAGACCGTCGTCTCTCAAGGAGGACGCTTCCGACATGAAGGCCGTCGTGATGGCCGGAGGCGAAGGCACACGCCTTCGTCCCATGACCTCGAGCATGCCCAAGCCGCTCCTGCCGGTGGCCAACCGGCCGATCATGGAGCACGTTCTGCGGCTGCTCAAAAGGCATGGGCTCACCGAGACCGTCGTCACCGTTCAGTTCCTGGCCTCATTGGTCAAGAACTACTTCGGTGACGGTGAAGAGCTCGGGATGGAGCTCAGCTATGCCAATGAGGAGAAGCCACTCGGTACCGCGGGAAGCGTCAAGAACGCAGAGGAGGCGTTGAAGGACGACGCCTTCGTCGTCATCTCCGGCGATGCCCTGACCGACTTCGACCTCACCGAGCTGATCAACTTCCACAAGGAAAAGGGCGCGCTGGTCACCGTGTGCCTGACGCGGGTGCCCAACCCGCTGGAATTCGGCATCACGATCGTCGACGAGGAGGGCAAGGTCGAGCGCTTCCTCGAGAAGCCGACCTGGGGCCAGGTCTTCTCGGACACCGTGAACACCGGCATCTACGTGATGGAGCCCGAGGTCTTCAACTACGTCGAGGCCGATGTGCCCGTCGACTGGTCCGGCGACGTCTTCCCGCAGCTGATGAAGGAAGGCAAGCCGATCTACGGCTATGTCGCCGAGGGCTACTGGGAGGACGTCGGCACGCACGAGAGCTACGTCAAGGCCCAGGCCGACGTCCTCGAAGGCAAGGTCGACGTCGAGCTCGACGGGTTCGAGATCTCCCCGGGCGTGTGGGTCGCCGAGGGCGCCGAGGTGCACCCCGACGCCGTCCTGCGCGGGCCCCTCTACATCGGGGACTACGCCAAGGTCGAGGCCGGCGCCGAGATCCGCGAGCACTCCGTCATCGGATCCAATGTCGTGGTGAAGAGCGGTGCCTTCCTGCACAAGGCCGTTGTGCACGACAACGTGTACGTCGGACAGCACAGCAATCTGCGCGGGTGCGTCGTAGGAAAGAACACCGACATCATGCGGGCTGCCCGGATCGAGGACGGGGCCGTCATCGGTGACGAATGCCTGATCGGTGAAGAATCGATCGTGCAGGGCAATGTGCGGGTCTACCCGTTCAAGACCATCGAAGCCGGCGCGTTCGTCAACACGTCGGTGATCTGGGAATCACGCGGGCAGGCCCATCTGTTCGGCGCCCGTGGCGTGTCCGGGATCCTCAACGTCGAGATCACGCCCGAGCTGGCCGTGCGTCTCGCCGGCGCCTACGCCACGACGCTCAAGAAGGGCTCCACCGTCACCACGGCCCGCGACCACTCCCGTGGTGCCCGCGCGCTGAAGCGGGCGGTCATCTCCGCACTGCAGGCCAGCGCCATCGACGTACGGGACCTGGAGAACGTGCCGCTGCCCGTGGCGCGGCAGCAGACCGCTCGGGGGAGTGCCGGCGGAATCATGATCAGAACGTCGCCTGGCGTGCCGGACTCCGTGGACATCATGTTCTTCGACGGGCAGGGCGCCGATCTGTCGCAGGGCAGTCAGCGCAAGCTCGACCGGGTGTTCGCGCGGCAGGAGTACCGGCGGGCGTTCCCGGGCGAGATCGGTGACCTGCATTTCCCGGCCAGCGTCTTCGACTCGTACACCGGGTCGCTGCTGCGGAACGTGGACACGACCGGGATCTCCGAGTCGGGCCTGAAGGTCGTCGTGGACGCCTCCAACGGCAGTGCCGGGCTCGTGCTGCCGAGCCTGCTCGGGAAGCTCGGGGTGGACTCGCTGACGATCAACCCCGGTCTGGACGAGTCCAGGCCGACGGAGACGGAAGACATGCGGCGCCGTGGGCTCGTGCGGCTCGGGGAGATAGTGGCGTCCTCGCGGGCCGCGTTCGGTGTGCGGTTCGACCCCGTCGGTGAGCGGCTGTCCTTGGTGGACGAGAAGGGCCGGATCATCGAGGACGACCGGGCGCTGCTCGTGATGCTCGACCTGGTGGCCGCGGAGCGGCGCAGCGGGCGGGTGGCTCTGCCGGTGACGACGACGCGGATCGCCGAGCAGGTGGCGGCGTATCACGGGACGCAGGTCGAGTGGACGACGACCTCGCCCGACGACCTCACCCGGGTCGGGCGCGACGAGTCGACCATTTTCGGCGGGGACGGCAAGGGCGGGTTCATCGTCCCGGAGTTCAGCAGCGTCTTCGACGGTACGGCGGCCTTCGTGCGGTTGATCGGGCTCGTGGCCCGGACGCAGCTCACGCTGAGCCAGATCGACGCGCGGATTCCGCGGGCGCACGTCCTGAAGCGGGATCTGGCGACCCCGTGGGCCGTGAAGGGGCTGGTGATGCGGCGGGTCGTCGAGGCGGCCGGAGACCGCTTCGTGGACACCACCGACGGTGTCCGGGTGGTGGAGACGGACGGGCGCTGGGTCATGGTCCTGCCCGACCCGGCGGAGGCCGTCACCCACCTGTGGGCCGAAGGCCCCGACGACGCCTCCGCGCAGGCCCTGCTGGACGAGTGGGCGTCGGTCGTGGACAGCGCCGGGCGCTGAAACACGTACCACACGCGCGTGCCGGACAAGTGTCCCCAAGGGGGCCTGTCCGGCACGCCGGTGGGGCCGTTCGGAGGTACTGGTCGCGACATGCGACGATGTGCGGCATGCCGCAGCAGCCCCCCGTTCGGAGCACACCCGCGCGTGCGACGCGCCCGGACGCGTCCATGTCGCTGCTCACCAACGTCATGGACCACAGTCTCGACGACGGGTACGCCGAAGCCGCTGCCCGCAAGCAGGTCGAGGGCGCCGGCGGCATGCCCAGAACGCTGCGGGCGAAGCTCGGCCTAGCCGCCGGTCTGGTGCTCGCGGCCCTCGTGGTCACCGTGGGCGCGGCGCAGGCGCGGATCGCCGCTCCGGTCGTCGCCAAGGAGCGCGAGGAGCTGATCGACCGCATCGACCGCGAGACCGAGGCGGCGGACGGGCTCGAGGGCACCGTCGACAAGCTGCGCGACGACGTGAGCGCCCGGCAGCGCGAGGCGCTCAGGGACAGCGGTGGCGGTGACCAAGGTGAGCTGGTGGGCATCCTGGCGGGCGCCGTCGAGGTGCACGGCCCCGGGATCAAGCTGGTCGTGGACGACGCCAAGGAAGCATCCACGGGCGGTGAGGGCGATGCCCGCGAGACGTCCGGGTTCTCCGACACGGGGCGGGTGCGGGACCGCGACATGCAACGCGTCGTGAACGGACTGTGGGCTTCCGGCGCCGAGGCCGTCTCGATCAACGGGCAGCGGCTGACGGCGCTGTCGGCGATCAGGGCCGCGGGCGACGCGATACTGGTCGACAACAAGCCGCTGGTGCCGCCGTACACGGTGCTCGCGGTGGGGGACGGGAAGAACCTCGGCACCCGGTTCCAGGACAGTGCCGACGGGCTGTATCTGCACGCCCTGCAGGAGAACTTCGGCATCCGGACCGCCCTCTCCGCGGAGGACGACGTCCGGCTGCCCGCCGCACCGAGTGTGATCGTACGTACAGCACAGCCGAGAACTGAGAAGGGCACATCGTGATCGCCGTACTGGGCCTCGTCGTGGGAGTCGTGGCCGGACTGTTGGTCCGGCCCGAGGTTCCGGCGGTCGTCGAGCCTTATCTGCCGATCGCCGTCGTGGCGGCGCTGGACGCCGTGTTCGGCGGGCTGCGGGCCATGCTCGACGGCATCTTCGACGACAAGGTCTTCGTGGTGTCGTTCCTGTCGAACGTGGTCGTGGCAGCCCTGATCGTGTTCCTGGGTGACAAGTTGGGCGTCGGCGCGCAGCTGTCCACCGGTGTCGTGGTCGTCCTCGGTATCCGCATCTTCTCCAACGCCGCGGCGATCCGCCGGCACGTGTTCCGGGCGTGAGACCGATGAGCGACAAGGACGAGACGCAGCGGGGCGAGACGACTCGGAGCGAGAGCCGTCAGAACGGCACGCAGTGGGACGATACGCCGACGACCAGGCTGCGCAACGAGTTGCCCGCGGAGATTCCCGCGGCGGCTCAGCGTGAGGAAGCGCCCGGTGAGGCGGCCGAGCCCGCGCTGACAGGTCGGCAGCGGCTGGTCAAGGGGCTGTGGCCGCCGCGTGTGACACGGGCCCAACTCATCGTCGCCGTGCTGCTGTTCGGCCTCGGCTTCGGCCTGGCGGTCCAGGTCGCCTCCAACAGCGACAGCGGTAACGCCCTGCGCGGCGCGCGCCAGGAGGATCTCGTACGCATCCTCGATGAACTCGACGACCGCAGTCAGCGTCTTGAGGACGAGAAGCAAGGGCTCGAGAAGCAGCGGCAGGAGCTGGAGAACAGCTCCGACCAGGCCGAGGAGGCCCGCAAGCAGACCGTCGAGAGGGAGAAGCAACTCGGCATTCTGGCGGGCACGGTGGCAGCTCAGGGGCCCGGCATCACGATGACGATCGAGGACACGAAGGGGACGGTCGAGGCGGACATGCTGCTCGACGCGATCCAGGAGCTGCGCGCGGCGGGGGCGGAGGCGATCCAGGTCAACGGTGTGCGGGTGGTCGCCGGGACGTATCTGACGGATTCCGGCAAGAGCGTGAGTGTCGACGGGAACAAGATCAACGCGCCCTATCGTTTCAAGGTCATCGGCAAGCCGCAGGACCTCGAACCGGCGCTCAACATCCCTGGAGGCGTGGTGCAGACTCTCGAGAAGGAGCAGGCCACCGTGACCGTGGAGCGATCGACCAAGATCGTCGTGGACGCCTTGCGAGCGGCGGAGCAGCCTGACTACGCTCGGTCGTCCTCCCAGTGAACCGGGGGTGCATGCAGGCCTTCCGGCAGGGGCATGAGGTTGCGGGGGGTCGACGCACCGATCGGGTGGTGCGTGGTGGAAACTGTCTGGTGGATACGGACGTTGTGAAGGTGTCCGGGTCGGCCGGTTTATTCAGTCAGGGTTCGTCCTGCCCCACGGGCGGGTCTGTTTCGGTCAAGGGGAATCGCCCGTGAAGTTGTTTGCGAAGTTGTTCGGCAAGAGCGCGCGAGAGGGCAGCGACAACGCCACTGCCCGTCATCGCGCACAGCCCGATGCGGAGGGCCAGCGGCCGCTGTTCCGGGACCAGGTGGCTGGTCCGGGTGGTGACATTTCCGGAGGTCAGGGCGGGGCGTCGGTTGACCCTGCCCAGTCCGGCGGCATAGGTTTCGGACAACCGTCAACCTCAAGTACGGGTGGAGGGTTTTCCCCTATGTCGGCCCTGGTGTGTACGAGGTGCGGTAACCGCAATGCGGAGAACAGCCGCTTCTGCTCCAACTGCGGCGCGCCGCTGAGGCCCGGCCTGACGCCCGAGCGCGCGTCGGAGACGACCTCCACCATCTCCATCTCCGGTCTGGAGGCCTACGACTCGGAGGCCACCGGGCAGACCCAGCTGCCGGCGCTCTCTCCCGAGGCGCAGGCCGCGGTGGAGGCGTTGCCGCTCGGCTCCGCGCTGCTGGTCGTGCGCCGAGGTCCCAACTCGGGCAGCCGCTTCCTGCTGGACGGTGACCTGACGACGGCCGGACGTCATCCGCAGAGCGACATCTTCCTGGACGACGTGACGGTCTCGCGCCGACACGTGGAGTTCCGGCGCCGCCCGGACGGTTCGTTCACGGTGGCCGACGTCGGCAGCCTGAACGGCACGTACGTCAACCGGGAGCGCATCGACGAGGTCGCGCTGTCCAACGGTGACGAGGTGCAGATCGGCAAGTACCGGCTGGTCTTCTACGCGAGCCAGCGAGGCTACTGACCTCCCCCGGACTCGTCCGGGGGTACCCCCAGGGAAGGTCCATGCTGCGAACACCGAGGGGCGGTGCCGGACACGGCACCGCCGCCGCGGACGGTGGTCCGATGAGCATCGGCACGGTGCTGAACGTGCTGCGCGACGAGTTCCCCGACGTCACGATCTCCAAGATCCGCTTCCTGGAGTCGGAGGGGCTGGTCGAGCCGCAGCGCACCCCGTCGGGGTACCGCAAGTTCAGCGCCGAGGACGTCGAGCGCCTCGCCCACGTCCTCAGGATGCAGCGGGACCACTATCTTCCGCTGAAGGTGATCCGGGAGCACCTGGACGCCATGGAGCGTGGCGAGGCCGTGCCGCTGCCGACGGTGGGCCGGCAGCGGGACGGGGAGACCGTCGCCGAGCCGTCCGACGCGCCCACGGTCGCCCGTATCGGGCGGGCCGAGCTGCTGGCGGCCGCGGAGATCGAGGAGCGGGAGCTCGAGGAGTGGGAGTCCTACGGGCTCGTCGTACCGCTGGAGGACGGGGTCTACGACGCCGAGGCGGCCACGGTGGCCTCGCTCATCGCCGAGCTGGGGCGCTTCGGTATCGAGCCCCGGCACCTGCGGGTGATGAAGGCCGCCGCCGACCGTGAGGCGGGGCTGGTGGACCAGGTGGTCGCCCCGCTCAAGCGGCACCGCAATCCCCAGACCAGGGCGCACGCCCAGGCCCGTACGAAGGAGCTGGCCGACCTCACGGTCCGGCTGCACGCGGCCCTCGTACAGACCGCGCTCGGGGTGCGGCTGCCCTGAGCGGGAGGCCGGATCGGTCACCCGTTCCCGGCCCGACTACCCAAACGTCCCGAGCACCGCCTAGGGTTGCTGTGTGAACGAGCTCGATGTCGTAGGTGTCCGGGTCGAGATGCCCTCCAACCAACCGATCGTGCTGCTGCGTGAAGTGGGAGGCGACCGCTACCTCCCCATCTGGATCGGACCGGGGGAGGCGACGGCCATCGCCTTCGCCCAGCAGGGCATGGCTCCCGCGCGGCCGCTGACCCACGACCTGTTCAAGGACGTGCTGGAGGCTGTCGGTCAGGAGCTCACGGAAGTGCGCATCACGGACCTGCGTGAGGGCGTCTTCTACGCCGAGCTGGTCTTCGCCAGTGGTGTCGAGGTGAGCGCCCGCCCGTCCGACGCCATAGCGCTGGCGCTGCGCACCGGGACGCCGATCTACGGCAGTGACACGGTGCTCGACGACGCGGGCATCGCCATCCCGGACGAGCAGGAGGACGAGGTGGAGAAGTTCCGCGAGTTCCTCGACCAGATCTCGCCGGAGGACTTCGGCACCAGCAACCAGTAGCCGGGACGAGGGCGGGAGGCGGGGTGGCCGTGTGGAAGGAGGCGCCCCGTCCCCGGCAATTGCCGACGGCCCGTGAGAGCGTCCTACGGCTTCCGCTGAGCGCATTCGGCTAGCCTTTCCCCGCGGTGGGGTGCGGGAAACCACTCTTAGGGTGATTATCACTCGGCGTGCCGAGTGTGGCGATCGTTGACGCACCCCTGGTGACTGCCTACCGTCGAGAAGGCAGGTCAAGGACGGAGGTCGGCGTGAGAAGCAGCGGCGACGGTACGGCTGGGGGTGCCCCCGGACTCGATGTCGGGGGGAGCGGTCCGTACCCGCTTCACAGCAGCGCGGCCGATCACGCTCCGCAGCGACCGACGGCCGTGCCGAGCAGCGGAGGGGCGACGTCCATGGCGTCCGAGCAGATCGGCTACCGCGGTCCGACGGCCTGTGCGGCCGCCGGCATCACCTACCGGCAACTGGACTACTGGGCGCGCACCGGGCTCGTCGAGCCGAGTGTGCGGCCCGCGTACGGCTCCGGCACGCAGCGCTTGTACAGCTTCCGGGACGTCGTTGTCCTGAAGATCGTCAAGAGGTTCCTCGACACCGGCGTGTCGTTGCAGAACATCCGTACCGCCGTGCATCACCTGCGGGAGCGTGGGTTTCGCGACCTGGAACGCATGACGCTGATGAGCGACGGTGCCACGGTCTACGAGTGCACGTCGCCGGACGAGGTGCACGCGCTGCTCCAGGGCGGCCAGGGGATCTTCGGGATCGCCGTGGGCGTGGTGTGGCGGGACGTCGAGAGCGCGCTGTCGCAGCTGCACGGCGAGCGGGTCGACACCGGTGAGACCCTCGTCGGGCACAACCCGGCGGACGAGCTGGCGCGACGGCGCAACCGGGCGGTCTAGGCCGGACGGGCTCGCGGCCCTCATCTCCGGCGCCGGGAGGGCTCCGGCGGCGCCATTGTCAGTGGTGTGGTGCAGCATCGGAGATGTGAGAAACGCGCCCACGATCCTGCATCTCGACATGGATGCCTTCTTCGCGCAGGCGGAGCAGGCGTCCAAGCCGAGTCTGCGCGGGAAGGCGGTCGTCGTGGGCGGCCTGGGGCCGCGCGGGGTGGTGGCGACGGCCTCGTACGAGGCACGGGTCTTCGGGGTGCATTCGGCGATGCCCATGGCCCAGGCGCGTCGGCTGGCGCCGAACGCCGCGTATCTCGTGCCGCGGGGCGGGTTCTACCGGTCGATCAGCGATCAGGTCATGGGGCTGCTGCGGGCGCTGTCCCCGCTGGTGGAGCCGCTGAGTCTGGACGAGGCGTTCGTGGACCTGGAGGCCGGGGGAGCGGCCTGGGACGGTGCGTCGGCGCGGCTGGCCGGGGAGCGGCTGAGGGCGGACATCCGGGCCGTCACGGGGCTCACGGGGTCGGTGGGGCTGGCCGCCTCCAAGATGCTGGCGAAGATCGCCTCGGAGCAGGCCAAGCCGGACGGCCTGGTGCTGATCGAGCCGGGCACCGAGCGGGCTCTGCTCGGGCCCATGTCGGTGCGGACGCTGCCGGGGGTGGGACCGGCGACCGGCGATCACCTGAGGCGGGCGGGGATCACCACGGTCGACGAGATCGTCGAGGCGGGTGAGGACGAGCTCGTACGGCTGCTGGGCAAGGCCCACGGGCACGGGTTGTACGCCATGGCGCTGGCGCGCGACGAGCGGCCCGTGGTGGCGGAGCGGGAGGCCAAGTCGGTGTCGGTGGAGGACACGTACGACGTGGACATCCACGACCGGATGAGGGTGGAGCTGGAGGTGCAGCGGTTGGCGGACCGGTGCGTGCGCAGGTTGCGGGGTGCCGGTCTGTCGGGGCGGACGATCGTGTTGAAGGTGCGGCGGTACGACTTCTCCACCCTGACCCGGTCCGAGACCCTGCGGGGGCCCACGGACGATCCGGCGGTGGTGCGGGAGGCGGCGGCGCGGCTGCTGGACGCGGTGGACACGACGGGCGGGGTGCGGCTGCTCGGCGTCGGCGTCAGCGGTCTGGCCGACTTCACGCAGGAGGACCTGTTCGCGCAGGCCGCGGAGGAGCAGGGGGAGGCGCCCGCGGAGGAGGTGCCGGACGAGCCCGCTCACGAGGAGACGGCGGTGCCGGTGGAGCACCGGTGGCGTCCCGGGCAGGATGTGCGGCACGCCGAGCTGGGACACGGGTGGGTGCAGGGCAGTGGCCTGGGGCGGGTCACCGTGCGGTTCGAGACGCCCTATTCGGGGGTGGGGCGGGTGCGGACGTTCCGGATCGACGACCCGGAGCTGGAGCCGGCGGATCCGCTGCCGCTGGTCCGGCGAAGACCGGAGGAGGCCGCGGCGGCGGACGCGGCGGACGCGGCGGCCCCCGCGGACGCGGCGGCTCCGATGGACCCGACCATGTCGGCGGGCACGGCGGGCTCGGCGGACACGAGGGCCCCGGTGGACCCGACCATGACGGCGGACTCGGCGGATGCGGTGGTGGGGCGACCGGGGAGTGGCCGGTGAAGGGGGTATCCCTGCCGGGGGTCCGCTGAGTGGCCGGGGGATCGGCGGGGAGCGGCGTCCGGGCGCGATCCGGGCGTGGTCCGGGCCGGGTCAGGTCTCGTCCAGGACGTCGGAGTCGGCCGGTTTCCCGAAGTCGTGGTCCGGCAGCGGGGCCGGGACGCCCACGTCGAGGCCGTAGTGGTGGTAGAGCTGGAGTTCCTGTTCGGGGGAGAGGTGGCGGCCCACGCCGAAGTCCGGGGCGTCCTTGATGAGGGCGCGGTCGAAGGGGACGCGCAGGGTGCCGTCGACGAGTTCGCTGGGCTCCAGGGGGACGAAGGCGTCCCGGGAGAACAGGCCCGTCCGTATGGCCGCCCATTCCGGCACGCCGGTCGCGTCGTCGAGGTAGACCTCGTCGATCGTGCCTATCTTGACGCCGTTGCGGTCGAACGCCTTGCGGCCGATCAGGTTGCGCGGATCGATATCGGTCTGCACGGGCCCTCCAACTGGTCGCAATCATCCGTAGGCACTACAAAAGAGCACATCGGGGAAGGCGGCCACTCGAAAGCAGGCGCCGTTGACCTCGCTGGTAGTCTGGCAATGGCTGCTGACCCCGTGCGGGAGAGTCCTCCGGAGACCACCGGAGGCGCCGAAGGAGCAAATCCTCCCCGGAATCTCTCAGGCCCACGTACCGCACGGACGAGGTCACTCTGGAAAGCAGGGCGGGTGTCGACGGCTTCCGCTCTCACCGACGGTGAAAGCCGGGCGCCCACGGGCGGCCGGTGAAGCTCTCAGGTTGAGATGACAGAGGGGGAGGCCGTCCGGGTACCCGTGCCGTGGTGCCCCTCGAAGGTCGCGTCAGACCAGGAGGCCTCCGCAATGACCGCCCATCGCATTCCGCTCTCCGATCTCGAACAGGGAATCCCCTTCGAGCAGCGCCACATCGGGCCCGACCAGGAGGCGCGGGCCAAGATGCTCGCGCACGTCGGGTACGGCTCGCTGGACGAGCTCACCGCCGCCGCCGTCCCCGATGTGATCAAGAACGCCGACGCGCTGGACCTGCCGCAGGCGCGGTCCGAGGCCGAGGTGCTGGCCGAGCTGCGGGCGCTGGCCGAGCGCAACCAGGTCCTCGACTCCATGATCGGGCTCGGTTACTACGGCACCTTCACGCCGCCCGTCATCCTGCGCAACGTGATGGAGAACCCGGCCTGGTACACGGCCTACACGCCGTACCAGCCGGAGATCTCGCAGGGGCGGCTCGAGGCACTGCTGAACTTCCAGACCATGGTCGCCGACCTCACGGGGCTGCCGACCTCGGGTGCCTCGCTGCTGGACGAGGGCACGGCCGCCGCCGAGGCGATGTCGCTTTCGCGGCGCATGGGCAAGAACAAGAAGGGCCTGTTCCTGGTCGACGCGGACGCGTTGCCGCAGACCATCGCGGTGATCGAGACCCGCGCCGAGCCGACCGGCGTCGAGGTCGTCGTCGCCGACCTCAGCGAGGGCATCCCGGCCGAGATCGCCGCGCGGGAGATCAACGGCGTACTGATCCAGTACCCGGGCGCCTCCGGGGCCGTACGCGACATCAAGCCGGTCATCGAGCAGGCCCACGAGCTGGGCGCGCTCGTCACCGTCGCCGCCGATCTGCTCGCGCTGACCCTGCTGACCTCGCCCGGTGAGCTCGGGGCGGACATCGCGGTGGGGACGACGCAGCGGCTCGGTGTACCGATGGGCTTCGGCGGGCCGCACGCCGGCTACATGGCCGTCCGCGAGAAGTTCGCGCGCAGCCTGCCCGGGCGGCTCGTGGGCGTGTCCGTCGACGCGGACGGGAACAAGGCGTACCGGCTGGCGCTGCAGACGCGTGAACAGCACATCCGCCGGGAGAAGGCCACCAGCAACATCTGTACCGCGCAGGTGCTGCTCGCCGTCATGGCCGGGATGTACGCCGTCTACCACGGCCCGGAGGGGCTGAAGGGGATCGCGCGGCGGACGCACCGCTACGCGTCGATCCTCGCCGCGGGGCTCGCGGCCGGTGATGTCGAGGTCGTGCACGGGTCCTACTTCGACACGCTGACCGTGCGGGTGCCCGGCAAGGCCGCCGAGGTCGCCGCCGCCGCGCGCCGGAACGGCGTCAACCTGCACCTCGTCGACGCCGACCAGCTGTCGGTCGCCTGCGACGAGACCACCGGGCGGGCCCAGGTGGAGGCCGTCTGGGCCGCCTTCGGGGTCGACGGGGACATCGAGGCGCTCGACGCGGTCACCGAGGACGCCCTGCCGGCCGGGCTGCTGCGCACCGACGCGATCCTGACCCACCCCGTCTTCCACCAGCACCGCTCCGAGACCGCGATGCTGCGCTACCTGCGCCGGCTCGCCGACCGGGACTACGCGCTCGACCGGGGCATGATCCCGCTGGGCTCCTGCACCATGAAGCTCAACGCCACCACCGAGATGGAGCCGGTCACCTGGCCCGAGTTCGGACAGCTGCACCCGTTCGCGCCCGCCGAGCAGGCGCAGGGCTACCTCACGCTCATCCATGAGCTGGAGGAACGTCTCGCCGAGGTCACCGGATACGACAAGGTGTCCCTCCAGCCCAACGCCGGGTCGCAGGGTGAGCTGGCCGGGCTGCTCGCCGTACGCGGGTACCACCGGGCCAACGGGGACGAGCAGCGGACCGTGTGCCTCATCCCGTCGTCCGCGCACGGCACGAACGCCGCCAGCGCCGTGATGGCCGGGATGAAGGTCGTCGTCGTGAACACCGCCGAGGACGGCGAGATCGACGTCGAGGACCTGCGGGCGAAGATCGAGAAGCACCGCGACGAGCTGGCGGTGCTGATGATCACCTATCCGTCGACGCACGGGGTGTTCGAGGAGCACGTCGCCGACATCTGCGCGCAGGTGCACGAGGCCGGCGGGCAGGTGTACGTGGACGGCGCCAACCTCAACGCGCTGGTCGGCCTCGCCAAGCCGGGTCACTTCGGCGGTGACGTCTCGCACCTGAACCTGCACAAGACGTTCTGCATCCCGCACGGCGGTGGCGGTCCCGGCGTCGGGCCGGTGGCCGTACGGTCGCACCTGGCGCCGTATCTGCCGAACCACCCCCTGCAGCCGGAGGCCGGGCCGGAGACGGGCGTGGGGCCGATCTCGGCGGCGCCGTGGGGGTCGGCGGGGATCCTGCCGATCTCGTGGGCGTACGTGCGGCTCATGGGCGGTGAGGGGCTGAAGCGGGCGACGCAGGTGGCGGTGCTGTCCGCCAACTACATCGCCAAGCGGCTCGAGCCGCACTACCCGGTGCTGTACACCGGCCCCGGCGGGCTGGTGGCGCACGAGTGCATCATCGATCTGCGGCCGCTGACCAAGGCGACCGGGGTGAGCGTCGACGATGTCGCCAAGCGGCTCATCGACTACGGGTTCCACGCGCCGACGATGTCGTTCCCGGTCGCCGGGACGCTGATGATCGAACCGACGGAGTCCGAGGACCTGACCGAGCTGGACCGGTTCTGCGAGGCGATGATCGCGATTCGCGCGGAGATCGAGAAGGTCGGTTCCGGCGAGTGGCCCGCCGACGACAGCCCGCTGCGCCACGCCCCGCACACCGCGGCCGCGCTCGGCGGGGAGTGGGAGCACGCGTACACCCGTGAGGAGGCCGTCTTCCCGGCCGGGGTGTCCGCCGCCGACAAGTACTGGCCGCCGGTGCGCCGGATCGACCAGGCCTTCGGGGACCGGAACCTGGTCTGCTCGTGCCCGCCGATGGACGCGTACGAGGACTGATCACCGAGGCCGAGGGCTCCCGTCCGGGTGAGGGCGGGAGCCCTTCGGCGTGTCAGGCCGTCGTGAGCGCGACCTCGGTCGACTTGATCAGGGCGACGACCGGGGAACCGGACGCCAGGCCGAGGTCGGTGGCCGCCTCCTTGGTGATCACGGCGGTGAGCTCGCCGTGGCCGACGGAGATCTTCACGGACGCCATGGCGCCGCCGGTCGTGACCTCGGTGACCGTTCCGGGAAGCCGGTTGCGGATCGACAGGTTTTCGACACCGGACGTGGCGAGGGAGACCTCGGTCGACTTCACCAGGGCGCGGACCGCGGATCCCGGAGCGAGACCGAGCTCGGTCACGGCTTCGTGAGTGATCGCCGCGGTGAGGTACTGGCCGTCGGTGAGGCGGATCCCGACGGTGGCCATCACTTCCCCGGGGTTGACGGTGGTGACGGTGCCGGGGAGCTGGTTGCGGATGCTCAGGGTCATGAACGACAACCGTAGGGCCGCCCTGGCCGAGATGCGGGGTATGTGGTGGTGTGTGCCGCTCAGTCGTCGCCCGGTGGCCGGTGTCGCGGCAGGGTGCGCCTGTGGGGTGGTACGGGAGGGGAGGTTCAGGTGCGGTCGATGTGTACGTTTGTCGACTTCACGCGGGCCGTGGCCTCCATGCCGACCTCCAGGCCCAGTTCCTCGACGGCCTCCCGGGTCAGCAGGGAGACGAGGCGGTGCGGGCCGGCCTGGATCTCCACCTGGGCGGCGACGTCGCCGAGCTTGATCGCGGTGACGATGCCGGGGAACGCGTTGCGGGCGGAGGTGTGGGAGGCGCCCTCCTCGGCGCTGCCGGAGCGCGCGAGCTCGACGCAGAAGGCGGCGAGGTCCTTGCCGTCGACGAGGCGTCGTCCGGTCTCGTCGCGGTGGGTCGCCACCCGGCCCGCGTCCGCCCAGCGGCGCGCGGTGTCGGGGCTCACGCCGAGCAGCCGCGCCGCCTGGCCGATCGTGTAGGACTGCATACGGGTCACGATAGGGCGGACGGGGGAGGCGGTGGACGTGGGGTCGGCCGGCGGGGTGTGACGCGCTGGGCGTGGGCGCACGTCGGGGGAGTGGGTCGGGCTCATGGTGCAGCTGTCCGGGACGGCGAACGGGGCGTGGCGCGCATTGCATGGCGCGTGCGTCGGCTGTGACGGGGGGCCGTCCCCGCCCGGCGGGCGGGGACGGCTGAGCCCGTGTGGGCGCGCGGGCGGCGGACGCGGTCGGGTTCCGCCTCGCGCAGGACCTCCCAGGTGACCGGGGCGACCTCGTCCCGGCCGAGGAGCAAGACGCGCGGGAAGTTGGCGAACGGGTTGCCCTCGGTCCACTCGAAGTAGATGTGCGGGGTGCAGCCGGTCGTGTCACGGACGGGCAGGAGCAGGGCCGCCAGGGCGTCGGAGATGGAGGAGGGCTCCAGGGTCAGCGCGCGGTAGCGGCTGTGCGGGACCGCGCCGCATACGGTCAGACGGCATCGAACTCGGAGGGGCCGCCGACCGTGACCGCGACGACGGCGAAGTCCTCGCCGGGGAGGTCGTTGTCCTCCCGGAGCCGCTCGATCTTTGCGGTACTCGGCTTCGTCCCGCCGGTCGGGCTCGTCGGCGATGAACCGTGTCTTCCGGTCGGCCAGGCCCGGAGGAACTGTTCCGCTTCGTCGTCCGGCGTCACGCTAGTGACGCGGAGCTCGAAGGGGCGGTGGTCATGGCTGTGCTCCCTCGTGTACCGCACAGCGTGCGGTTTCCGGCCATCACGCGTACGGCGACATCAGCGTCAACAGAGAGTGACGCGTGGGCCCTGGATGGAGGGCTCCGGGCGTCAGGCTTCCGTTGAGACTGGGCGTGCGGGCGTGCGGGCGTGCGGGCGTGCGGGCGTGCGGGCGTGCGTGCGGCGTGGGCCGGGGGACAGGAGTGGAGCGGAGTTGGCCGGGGCGCCAGGATCGCCTGAGTCGCCGAGTCCGCAGGTGTGGTCGACGACCTGAGGCCGTCCCTTGGCAAGGGTGCGGCGAGCAGGGGCGGCGTGGCCACGGCGCGTCATTGCGGGTAGGAAACCGTCGACGGTGCTGGGCCTCGGGGAGTTGGGTCCAGGGGTGAAGTCGCGGGCTCGTCCGGCTTCGGTGGCCTCTTGAAGCCGCTCCGTAATGTTCGCCGAACAGGCCGAATGTTTCGGCCGCTTCTGGTGGTGATGGAGGAGTGACGCCCCGGCACGTCCTCTCCGGTCGCCGTCGGCGCCACCCCGCTGCCCTGCACCCGGATCCGCCGGTGGCTTCAGCGGTCAAGTCGTCGGGAGAGGGGTCATCGAGGGCGCCGCGGCAGTCCCGCTGGGTCACCGTTGTCGGATTCCCTGCGTTCAAGGGGTTGCCACCCGTTGGAGCCTGTCTCTAGGGTGCGGCAGCAGCGAAGCTTTCTGGATCAAGTCCGAAACTTTCGAGAATCCGGTGGACGGCATGGGTGTGTGCCGTCCTCTACCCAAGGAGCGCATGATGGGCGACCCGGCACTGTCCCGCCGCGGCTTCCTGGCGGCCTCCGCCGCGGCCGGTCTGAGCATGACGGCACTGAGCGCCTGCGGCGGCGACTCGGACGGAGGGTCGTCGGGGACGACCACCATCGAGTGGTGGAACATCTCCACCACCCAGCCGACCAAGGATGTCTGGGCAGGCCTGGCCAAGCAGTTCGAGGCCCGGAACCCCAAGGTCAAGGTCAAGATCGTCCAGCTGGAGAACGATGCCTACAAGTCGAAGATGACGGCCCTGACCGCCTCCGGGAAGCTGCCCGACATCTTCCACACCTGGGGCGGTGGCGTGCTGCGGCAGCAGATCGACGCCGGACTCGTCGAGGACCTCACCGACCGCACCAAGGACTGGGCGGACGGCCTGCTGCCGGTCGCCAAGGAGCCGTACCTCTTCGACGACAAGGCCTACGGCATACCGTTCGACATCGGCATGATCGGCTTCTGGTACAACAAGGCCCTCTTCCGGCAGGCCGGCATCAGCGCGCCCCCCACCACCTGGACGGCTTTCCTCGACGCCGTGAGGAAGTTGAAGGCCGCCGGGATCACCCCGCTCGCCCTGGCCGGCAAGGAGAAGTGGCCCGGCATGTACTACTGGGCCTACCTCGCGATGCGCACCGCCGGGATCGACGCCCTCCAGAAGGCCAGCGACGACAAGGACTTCACCGGCTCGGGCTTCGTCCAGGCCGGGCAGCACCTGAAGGACCTCGTCGACCTCCAGCCGTTCCAGAAGGGCTTCCTCGGCGCCGCCTACTCCAGCCCCACCGGCCAGGCCGCCACCGTCGGCAACGGCAAGGCCGCGATGGAACTCATGGGCCAGTGGGCCCCCGTGGTGGAGGCCGACGCGGGCAAGGGACTCGGCGCGAACCTCGGGTTCTTCCCCTTCCCCGAGGTCGAGGGCGGCAAGGGCGCGCTCACCGAGGTGTTCGGCGGAGGCGGCGGTCACGCCCTGCGCGCCGGAGCTCCGCAGGCGGCCGTCGACTTCCTGAAGTTCTTCGCCTCCGCCACCACCGACACCGAACTGGTCAAGAAGACCGGCGTGCTGCCGGTGGTGCCGGCCGCCGAGAGCGCCCTGACCGACCCCAACCTCAAGGCCGTGCAGACGCAGTTGAAGGCGGCCACCGGCTTCCAGCTCTACCTCGACCAGGCGTACGCGCCCGCGGTGGGCCAGGAGATCAACGACAGCGTCGCCGCCCTCATCGCCGGCTCCAGGTCGCCCCGGCAGGTCACCGAGTCGATCACCAAGGTCGCGAAGGAAGAGCAGTAGCCCGCGATGACCTCGACCTACCTTCCGGACAAGCGGAGCGGCCCCGACGTCGACCTCCCGCCCCCGGCCGCCGGCGCGGCCCGGGGACGGAGGCGGCGGCGCGCGCTGCACTGGCTCACCGCCGTCGGCTTCCAGGTCCCCGCCCTGGTGCTGTTCGGCACGCTGGTGCTGCTGCCGATGCTGTTCGCTCTGTACGCCTCGTTCTTCCGCTGGGGCGGCTTCGGCATGCCCGAGGACTACATCGGTGGCGACAACTTCACACGGCTCCTCGACGACCCGGTGTTCCTCGGCGACCTGTGGCGCTGCCTGGTCCTGGTCGTGTTCTCGCTCGTCATCCAGCTGCCGTTCGCCCTCGCCCTGGCGGTCGCGCTCAACCAGCGGATCCGCGGCCGGGCCGTGTACCGGATGCTGTTCTTCGCCCCGTACATCCTCTCCGAGGCGATCACCGGCGTGCTGTTCGCCATGATCTTCGCGCCGGACGACGGCCTCGCCGACCACGTCCTCGGCGCGATCGGACTGGAGGGCGTGGGCGGCCAGTGGTTCGCCGACCCGTCCACCGTCATGGCCACCCTGTTCCTGGTCATGACGTGGAAGTACTTCGGCTTCCACATGATGCTCTACCTGGCCGGACTCCAGTCCATCCCGGCCGAGTTGACCGAGGCGGCCCTCATCGACGGGGCCGGCCCCTGGCAGCGCTTCCGGCACGTCACGCTGCCGCTGCTCGCGCCGACGCTGCGGATCAGCGTCTTCCTGTCCGTCATCGGTTCGATCCAGCTCTTCGACCTGGTCTGGGTCACCACCGCGGGCGGCCCCGACCACCACTCCGAGACGATGGCCGTGACCATGTTCCAGTACGGCTTCAAGCGCTACCAGGTCGGCTACGCCAGCGCGATCAGCGTGGCCATGTTCGCCATCAGCCTCGTCTTCGCCCTCGCCTACCAGCGGTTCGTGCTCCGCCGCGACCTGGAGGGGGCCACCACGACCCTGCGAGGAGGCGGCTCGTGAGCGCCCGTGAGACCGGCGGCGCGAGGAGCGTCCGCAAGACCGGTGGCCCGGTGGACGTCGGCAGGACCGATGGCCCGGTGAACGCCCGCAGGACCGGCCGTACCCTGCCGCTGCACGTCGTCCTCGTCGCCGTCGGCACGGTGATGGCGGTGCCCCTGGTCTACGCCGTCCTGTCCGGCTTCAAGTCCACCGACGAGCTCTCCCGCAACCCCGTCGGGTTGCCCGAGTCGTGGGTGACCTCCAACTACACCGACATCCTGGGCTCCGGCTCGTTCTGGCGGCTGGTGGGCAGCAGCACGCTGATCGCCGTCGGGACGACCGTCGTGGTGGTCGCGGTGTCCGCGCTCGCCGCGTTCTCCTTCGCCCGTTTCGCCTTCCGCGGCCGGGAGGCGCTGTTCACCGTGTTCACGATGGGGCTGATGTTTCCCTTCGCGGTGGCCGCCCTCCCTCTCTTCCTGCTGCTGCGCTCGCTGGACCTGCTGGACAACCCGCTCGGTGTGATCCTGCCGCAGGCCGCCTTCGGGCTGCCGATGACCATCGTCATCCTGCGCGGCTTCTTCCGGGAGATCCCGGCCGAACTGGAGGAGGCGGCCACCCTCGACGGTTGCGGCCCCCTCGGCTTCTTCTGGCGGATCCTGCTGCCCATGGCCCGCCCTGCCCTCGGCACGGTCTCCGTCCTCGCCGTGGTCGGCAGCTGGAACAACTTCTTCCTGCCGCTGCTGGTCTTCACCGACTCCACCTGGTGGACCATCCCGATCGGCGTCCAGCAGTTCCAGGGCCAGTACTCCGCGGAGTACGCCCGCGTCTTCGCCTACCTGGTCCTCGCCATGGTCCCCGCCCTGGCCTTCTACTCCGTCGCCGAGCGCCAGCTCGTCGGCGGCCTCACCGCCGGCGCCACGAAGGGATGACGCGCGCCCGCGGACGTACACCACCGTCGTACGGCTCACCCACACCAACGATCGCGAGGAGTCGCACCATGCCCGGCACCCTCCGCACCTCCCGCACCCGGCTCAGACTCGCCGGAGCCCTCGCCGCCGTCCTGGTCGCCGCAGGCGTCGCGAGCGGCCCCGCCGCCCAGGCGGGGGAGCAGCACCGTGAGAAGACCCTCGCCGACCTCGCCCAGCGCCACGGCCGCTACTTCGGCAGCGCCACCGACAACCCCGAACTCACCGACACCCCCTACACGAGGATCCTCGGCCACGAGTTCGACATGATCACGCCCGGCAACGGCATGAAGTGGTACGCCACCGAGCCCCAGCAAGGTGTCTTCGACTTCTCCCAGGGCGACGAGATCGTGAACCTCGCCCGCGCCAACCACCAGAAGGTCCGCGCCCACACCCTCGTCTGGCACAGCCAGCTGCCCGGCTGGCTCACCGGGAAGGAGTGGACGGCCGACGAACTGCGGGCCGTCCTGAAGAAGCACATCCAGACCGAGGTGCGCCACTACCGGGGCAAGGTGTACGCCTGGGACGTCGTCAACGAGGCCTTCAACGAGGACGGCACCTACCGCGAGACGATCTTCTACAAGACGCTCGGCCCCGGCTACATCGCCGACGCCCTGCGCTGGGCCCACCAGGCCGACCCCAAGGCCAAGCTCTACCTCAACGACTACAACGTCGAGGCCATCGGCCCCAAGAGCGACGCCTACTACGCGCTGGCCAAGGAGCTGAAGGCCCAGTCGGTCCCGCTCCACGGCTTCGGACTCCAGGCCCACCTCGCCCTCCAGTACGGCTATCCGGCGAGCCTGGAGGACAACCTCCGCCGCTTCGCCCGTCTCGGCCTGGACACCGCGCTCACCGAGGTCGACGTACGGATGCAGCTGCCCGCGACCGAGGAGAAGCTGGCCCAGCAGGCCGACTGGTACCGGGACATGACCGAGGCGTGCCTGGCGGTGCGCCGGTGTGTCGGCATCACCGTCTGGGACTACACGGACAAGTACTCGTGGATCCCGGCGTTCTTCCCCGGTGAGGGCGCGGCGCTGCCCTGGGACGAGCAGCTCGCGCCGAAGCCGGCGTACTACGCGATCCGGGACGCCTTGAGCTAGGGATGCCCTGAGCGGCTGTCAGCGCGGGGGAGCCGGTGGTGCGGTGCTCGACCGCACCACCAGCTCCGTGCCCAGCTCCACGCGCGGGGAGTCCGGGCGTTCGCCGCGGGCCAGGCCGAGGACCGTGCGGACGGCGTGCTTGCCCATGTCGGCGAGGGGCTGGCGGACGGTCGTCAACGGCGGCGCGGACCAACGGACTTCCGGGAGGTCGTCGAAGCCGACCACGCTCATGTCCTGCGGCACGCGCAGACCGCGCCGGCGCAGCGCCTCGATCGCGCCGAGCGCCATCTGGTCGCTGGCCGCGAAGAGGGCGGTCGGCGGCTCCGCCAGGTCGAGCAGGGCGGTGCAGCCGGTGAAGCCGGACTCGGGGTGGAAGTCGCCGGGCACGACGAGGGATTCGTCCACGGTGAGGCCGGCCGCCTCCAGGGCCGCCCGGTAGCCGTCGAAGCGGGCGCGGGAGCACAGCAGGCGCGGCGGGCCGGCGATCAGGCCGATCCTGCGGTGGCCGAGGGAGAGCAGGTGCTCGGTGGCGGCCAGGCCGCCCGCCCAGTTGGCGGCGCCGATGGTCGGCGTGTCGTGGGCGGGGGAGCCCATCGGGTCGACGACCACCAGCGGGACGCCCAGGATGCGCAACTGCTCGTGCAGGGTGGGTTCCAGGGCCGAGGTGACGAGGATGACGCCGTCGGAGGCGCGGGCCCGCAGGTTGCGCATCCACTCCCGGGCGTCACCGGAGCGGCCGTGGATCGCCGACACGACCGTGCCGACGCCGGCGGCGTGGGCGACCTCCTCGACTCCCCGGATGATCTCCACGGCCCAGGGGCTGTCGAGGTCGTTGAAGACCAGGTCGAGCAGGGCGGCGCGGGCGGGGACGGAGGAGGGACGTTTGCGGTAGCCGTGCAGGCGCAGCAGGTCCTCGACCCGGGCCCGGGTCTGGGGCGAGACGTCGGAGCGGCCGTTGACCACCCGGGACACGGTCGGCACGGAGACCCCGGCCTGCCGGGCGATCTCCGTGATGGTGACCCTGCCCCGGGACGCGGGTGCCGTCTTGTCCGTCGTCACTTCCCCCACCTCCGTCGCGTCGCCTCGGACGCTCCCGTCGAAACCCCCAGGAGTCTTCCGGAAAGTCGGCGGTCGTGGGAAGACGTACAGGAGGGGAACCGGGAGGTGACGGCCCGTGAGGGGCCGCGGACACGCGTCGGGGCCGGTGCGCAGCGGCGGCTGCGATCCGGCCCCTCGGATCACCGGGCGGCGTCGGTCGGCGCCCCCGGTCGGTTCAGGCCGCTGTGACGACCTTGCCGGTGCCCAGCGGGCGGTGCGGGGCGATGATCTGGCCGTCCGGCAGGAGCTCACCGGTGTCCTCGAAGAGCAGGACGCCGTTGCACAGCAGGCTCCAGCCCTGCTCCGGGTGGTGCGCCACGAGGCGGGCGGAGTCCCGGTCGGCGGAGTCGGCTGTCGGACACGGTGGCTGATGCTGGCACATGGATGCGATCTTTCGCTCTGTCGTGAGGTGTGGAAGGTGTGTGGTGTCTGTCCCGCGGCGTGAAACGTCGTTCATGGCCGCCCCCCGTTGTGATAAGTCGGTCGGAACCCAGTGTTGCCCCACGGGCGTCGATCCGCAGGGATTTCGCCGCACCGCTCCTCACAGGTTGAAGACGCATCACTCGCGCGGGCGGTTCATCTCAACTGCACGGTCCCTTCGGGTGGTTCCGGCTGGTCGGATAGGGCTAGTCCGCCCGGTCGGCCGGCGCGCGGCAGCACCGTACCCCGCCACCGGGGCCGCGGTGGCGGGGTACGGAGGACGAGGCTCGGCCCGGGGGCGTCAGGCCGGGGAGCCGAGGAGGGGGCCGGGGTCCGGGGGGACGCGGAGGGTCAGGACCGGCAGCAGTTCGGCGACCCGGTGCGGGCGGTGGGCGGCGATCCCGGGGGGTGCCGGGGCCAGCGGCACCAGCAGGTCGGTCGCGGCCGGATGGCCGGTGGTGCCGTCGGAGGAGCAGTCGCCGTGCAGCCACAGGGTGAGCATGTACAGGCTGGGAACGGACAGCAGGCGTGCCTGGTACGGCTGGGTGGACGACTCCGCCTGGCGCAGCGCGCGCTCGGTGGAGGCGATGTAGGGGCCCTCGAAGAAGTGCGAGAAGGCCCAGCCGTCCGGCGTCAGCCGGGTCTCGGCCGCGGCCACCGCACGGTCGCCGCAGCGGATCACAAAGCGCCAGCCGGCCAGCCGGGTCGCGGACACGCCCTCGGGGGTGATCCGGTCCAGGACGTGCACGGGCAGCGGGAGTTCGGGGGTGGTGGGCCCCTGGGCGGTACGCAGGGACGGGGTCCGCGCTTCACGGACCGCTGTGGGGGAACCGAGTGCCGTGAGGACGGAGCGCAGGGCGGGCGCGGGAGCCGGAGGGACATGCAGCGGCATGGTGGGTCGCCTCTCATTTGACAGGCACGGTGGCGCGAGGGCGGGGGGCGGACGACGCTGTCAGCTCACTGAGGAGGTCAGAGAGGCAGTGGCCGGGGTCTGGGAATCGGGGGTGCGCCAGCGGCCTGCCGTCCGTCATCTCGACGACGACAGGCTCCTTCGACCGTGGGCGCCCACCTTCTCTGCCTTGTTCGCGGAGTTTATACGACACGTGTTCAGACTGTGTTTCATCTAGCCGATTCCGGGACACTCGGCAAGAGTCCATTCGGTCGGCGATACGTGTGAATCATCCCGATTCAGAGCGGGTCACGCCGCGATGACCTCGGGATATGCGCGCGCAACGATCGGCCCATTCTCGTCGGCGTTTTTCACAGGCCCTCGTGTTTTGTGAAACAACGCTTCGCGCCTTGCCCGGTGAATGTGCCTCCGGACATCTCGGGTCAGGGTAGCGGGTCACACCGCCGACGGGGGACGTTATCGATCGACAAGGCTGGGCATCATCCCACCTGACCCCGGGACAGCCGGCGGCCGGATCGCCGGCCCGCCCATTGCGAGGAGGGATGCTTCGATGGGGGAGAAGGTCGTGGCAGGCGCGTTCGACCTGTCCGATCGGCAGCGCTACCGTGACAAGCTGCGACAGTGCCTGACGGGGCTGGAGCGGCTCCTGGCCCAGCAGCGCTTCGACCGCCCGAAGAACCTCATGGGGCTCGAGATCGAACTGAATCTCGCGGGTGCCGACGGACTGCCGAAAATGCTGAATGGACAAGTACTGGAGAGGATCGCGAGCCGAGACTTCCAAACAGAACTCGCCATGTTCAACCTGGAAGTGAACATCACCCCACACCGATTGGGGGGCCGGGTATTCGACCGGCTCGCGGAGGAACTCCGCACATCACTGGCATATGCCCACCGAAAGGCTGCAGAGGTCGACGCGGGAATCGTGATGATCGGTATTCTGCCGACTCTCGACCGTGACGACCTGGTCACCTCCAATCTTTCCGACGTCGACCGCTACACCCTCCTCAACGATCAGATCGTCGCCGCCCGTGGCGAGGAGTTCACTCTCGAGATCGACGGCGTGGAACACCTCGCCTGCACCTCGAAGTCGATCGTGCCCGAGGCCGCCTGCACCTCCGTGCAGCTGCACCTCCAGGTCACCCCTGCCCGCTTCGCCGACGTGTGGAACGCGGCGCAGGCAGTCGCCGCCGTGCAGGTCGCCGTCGGCGCCAACTCCCCGTTCCTCTTCGGCCGCGAGCTGTGGCGCGAGTCCCGGCCCCCGCTGTTCCAGCAGGCCACCGACACCCGGCCGCCGGAGCTGAAGGCCCAGGGCGTGCGGCCGCGCACCTGGTTCGGTGAGCGGTGGATCAGCTCGGCGTACGAGCTGTTCGAGGAGAACCTGCGCTACTTCCCCGCCCTGCTGCCGATCTGCGACGAGGAGGACCCGCTGGAGGTCCTGGCGGCGGGCGGCGTCCCCAAGCTCGCCGAGCTCGTGCTGCACAACGGCACCATCTACCGCTGGAACCGTCCCGTCTACGGCATCGCCGACGGCGTCCCGCACCTGCGCGTGGAGAACCGCGTCCTGCCCGCCGGCCCCACCGTCACCGACGTCGTAGCCAACGCCGCCTTCTACTACGGCGTCGTCCGTGCCCTCGCCGAGGACTCCCGGCCGGTGTGGACCCGGATGCCGTTCGAGACCGCCGCCGCCAACTTCGACGCCGCCTGCCGCTACGGCATCGACGCCCGCCTGCAGTGGCCGCGGCGCGGCCGGCTGGGCGGCACCACCGAGATCGACGCGGTGAGCCTCGTACGGGACGAGCTGCTGCCGCTGGCCGAGGCCGGGCTGGACGCCTGGGGAGTGGAGCCGGCCGACCGCGATCTCTACCTGGGTGTCATCGAGGAGCGGTGCCGGCGGCGGACGAACGGCGCGAGCTGGCAGGTGGCCACCTTCCACCGCGCCCTGGAGGCGGGCCTGCCCCGCGACGCCGCCCTGGCGGCGACCACCCGCCGCTACGCCGAGCTGATGCGCCAGGGGGAGCCGGCGCACACCTGGCCGGTGGGCCTGCCCGAGCCGGTCCCCACGGGATGACGGCAGGTCTCGGTCGTTCCCCGGCAGCCGTGGGCGGGGGCTGGTCGTGCAGTTCACCGTGCCGGCTGGTCCGAAGGGGGCCGGCCGCACAGCGCACCGCGTCCCCGGGACCGGTTGGTCCGGGCGGGGGCTGGTCGTGCAGCGCGCCGGGCCCCGGGGTCGGCGGCCGGCTGCTCTGAGCGTGGGCGAGGTCCTTCCGCGTGAACACGGGGGCCGCCGACACCCGCCTCCCGTCGATCGGGCAAGCTGTGACGTCCGATGACGGTGGTGCCCTCCCTGCCGGTCCGGTGCCGGACGTCCGGCCGGACGGCATGCGAAGGGGGCCGGTTCGCTCAACTGGAGGCAGTGTGCAGGCGGAGGAGGGGCCAGTGGCCGATTCCTTTCCGCAGGAGCGACTCTCGCGACGGATCCTCCGTGACGAGACGCTGCTCGTTCTCGGGCTCTCGCTCGGTGCGAGCGGTGTGTCCGCCCTGATCAGCTTTGTCGGATCGGTCACCGAACCGGGCGGCCTCAAGGACCAGGCCGCGACCCTCAACGCCTCGGCCGCGCCGGGCCGCCCCTGGCTCGATCTCGCCTGGCAGCTCTTCGGGATCACCACGGCCCTCGTCCCCGTCGCGCTCGTCGCGCACTTCCTGCTGCGCGAGGGGCAGGGTCTGCGCACCCTCGGCTTCGACCGCACCCGCCCCTGGCCCGACCTCGGCCGCGGCGCCGCGATCGCGGCGGTCATCGGCAGCTCCGGCATCGCCTTCTACCTGGCCGCCCGCGGCCTCGGCTTCAACCTCACGGTGGTGCCGGAGGCCCTGCCCGAGGTGTGGTGGAAGTACCCGGTGCTGATCCTGTCCGCGGTGCAGAACGCCGTCCTCGAAGAGGTCATCGTCGTCGGCTACCTGCTGCGCCGGCTGGGCCAGCTGGGCTGGACCCCGGTCGGCGCGCTGGTGGCCAGCTCCGTACTGCGCGGCTCCTACCACCTCTACCAGGGCATCGGCGGCTTCGTCGGCAACATGGTGATGGGCGTGGTGTTCGTGTATCTCTACCGGCGGTGGGGCCGGGTGGGCCCCCTGGTCGTGGCGCACTCCCTGCTCGACATCGGGGCGTTCGTGGGGTACGCGCTTCTCGCGGGCCAGGTGGGTTGGCTGCCGACGGCGTGAGCCGCCCCGGCCCGGCCCGGTCAGACGAGCAGGTCGCCCTCGATGACGGTGACCGCGCGTCCGCTCAGCAGGGTGCGCTCGCCCCGCAGCCCGGTACGCACCCGGCCCGAGCGGGGGGAGGCCTGGAGGCCGGTGAGGTCGGGGCGGCCCAGGCGCTCCGACCAGTAGGGGGCCAGGGCGGTGTGGGCGCTGCCGGTGACCGGGTCCTCGTCGATGCCGATGTTCGGGAAGAAGCAGCGGGAGACGTAGTCGTAGCCGCAGGCGGGGTTCTCGGCGCGGGCGGTGGCGATGATGCCGCGCGCGGAGTGGGCGCCCAGGGCCTTGTGGTCCGGCCGCAGGGCGTGCACGGTCTTCTCGTCGGCCAGTTCGACGAGCAGGTCGCCGACGTTCGGGCCGGTGTCGAAGGTCGCGAGCGGCTCCGCGCCGAGGGCCTCGGCGACACCCTCCGGGATGTCCACGCGGGTGAGCGGGGCGGTCGGGAAGTCCAGGGTGAGGGCGCCGTCCTCGGCGGGCGTCGCGACGAGAACGCCACTGCGGGTGGCGAACCGCACCGGCCCCTCGTGGGCACCGGTGGTGCGCAGGACGTGCGCGGTGGCGAGTGTGGCGTGACCGCACATCGCCACCTCGGCGACGGGCGTGAACCAGCGCAGCGCCCAGTCCGCCTCGCCACCCGCCGGGAGCGGGTGCGCGAACGCCGTCTCGGCGTGGTTGACCTCCATGGCCACGCTCTGGAGCCAGTCGTCGCCCGGGAAGGCGTCGAGCAGCAGGACCCCGGCCGGGTTCCCGGCGAAGGGGCGGTCGGTGAAGGCATCGACGATTCGAATCCGCATGTCGGAGACGGTAGGGGCTGGGTCGAGCCGGTGACCAAGGCCAATTCGGGGGCCATGGCCTGGTTTCGGCGCCGGGTCCGGCGTGCGGGGCGGCTTGACGTGCGGCAGCGGTGCGCGACCGGGCCGGGCCTCGCCTCCGGCGTCCCGGTCGGTGCCGCCCCAGCGGAACCGGTCGTGCCCGGCGGGACGTTGAGAAGGCGGCAGGCCCTGGACGGCAGGACGTCGAGTGGGAGGAAGCGGCCCTGAACGGCACGACGGCGAGGGACGACGACGGCACGGTCGTGCTGACCGGCGCGACCGGCTTCATCGGATCCCACGCGCTTGGCGCGCTGCTGGGAGCGGGAGCACGGATCCGGGCGTTGGTGCGCCGCGTCCCCGCGACCGAGGCCGCCGCACCGGTCGAGTGGGTGCGCGGTGACCTGACCGACCCGGTCGCGCTGCGCGGCCTGTGCGCGGGTGCCGGCGCGGTCGTCCACCTGGCGTCGTACATCGGCGGGGACGAGCGGCTGTGCGAGGCGGTCAACGTGCAGGGCACACGCGCGCTGATGGCCGAGGCCGCGCGCGCCGGCGTCCGGCGCGTGGTGCACCTGTCCACCGCCGCGGTGTACGGCGCCGGCCCGCACCGGGGCATCGCGGTCGACGAGGTCCCGGCCGAACCGACCTCCGCGGTGAGCAGGACCCGGCTGGCGGGGGAGGCGTACGCGCGGGAGGCGGGCGCCGTCGTCCTGCGGCCCGGGATCGTGCTCGGGGCCGGGGACCGCTGGGTCGTGCCCGGTCTGCGCGAACTCGTCGAGCGGGTGCCGGCGGAGTGGGACGGCGGCGGCGCGCTGCTGTCCGTGGTCGACGTCGGCGACCTCGCCCGTCTGATCACCGCCGCCGCCACGGGCCCCCGCCCGGTGCCGCCCGGGGTCTATCACGTCGCCCACCCCGAGCCCGTACGCGTCGGCGACCTGCTGGCGGAGCTGTCGGCGCTCGGTGTCCTGCCGCCCCGCCCGGCCGAGGACTGGCCGTGGCCCGTCTGCCTGGAGCGCCTGCGGGCGACCTCCGGACGCGCCTCGGAACGCCAGTTCGCCCTGGCCGCCCGCGACCACTGGTACCTCGCCGACGAGATATGGAAGCTGACGGACGAGCCCCCGGGCCCCGGCCCCATGAGCCGCCTCGCACGGGCGGCCGAGTGGTACCGCGACCACGCGCGGCGGATGGGCACCGCCTGACGCTCACCGCCACGGCCTTCGCGCTGCGCCCCGGAGCGTGACACGGCCGTCGCCGCGGACGGACCCCTGCCCGACGCCGGGGACGTCCTGTTCGGGCCGATCGCCTCCCTGTCGGCCTACGTCTTCATGACGGTGATCCCGGTCCTCAGGCCCTGGGGGCTGCCCCGGCGTGGTCGGCGGCAGCGCGCGGCGGTTCGCCCGCAGCGCACCCCCACGGCAACGCTGGGATGCTGAGAGGAGGCCTCGCGCCGCGAGAGACACCTGAGCCGAGGAAACCTGCCAGGAAGGCGGTGGACCATGTGCCGTTGGCTCGCCTACTCGGGCACCCCGGTCCTGCTCGACACGATCCTCTACCGGCCGACGCACTCGCTGATCGACCAGAGCCTGCACTCCCGGTTGGGGGTCGAGACGACCAACGGCGACGGGTTCGGCGTCGGCTGGTACGGGCGGCACGTGGACACGCCCGCGGTGGTCCGGGAGATCGGCCCGGCCTGGAGCAACCGCAACCTGCGGGAGATCGCGGGCCACGTCCGCTCACCCCTGTTCTTCGCCCACATCCGTGCCTCGACCGGCTCCGCGGTGCAGCAGACCAACTGCCATCCGTTCCGCCACGGCCGCTGGATGTGGATGCACAACGGCGCGATCGCCGAGTTCCACCGGATCCGGCGCGACCTCGCCCTGGCCGTCGATCCGCGGCTGTTCCTCGACATGGAGGGGTCGACGGACTCCGAGATGATGTTCTACCTGGCTCTCACCTTCGGCCTGGAGCAGGATCCGCCCGGCGCCGTCGCGCGGATGGCGGGCCTGGTGGAACGGACCGGTCACGAGCACGGCGTGGAGTTCCCGCTGCAGATGACGGTCGCCGTCACCGACGGGCGGCGGCTGTGGGGCTTCCGCTACTCCAGTCAGCAGGCCTCGCGCTCGCTCTTCTACAGCACCGACGTGGAGACGCTCCGCGGCCTCCATCCCGACCTGGCGTTCCTGCGGGAGGTCTCCGACGGCACCCGCCTCATCGTGTCCGAGCCCCTGGGCAACCTGCCGGGGGCCTGGAACGAGGTCCCGGAGAGCATTTACGGCGTGGTGCAGCCCGAAGGGGACGAGATGCACTCCTTCGTGCCGCAGGCGGCGTAGAGCCCACCGGTCCGCGACCGGTGCCGGAGGGCGGTCGGCAGGCACACGTGACGGAAGGCCGGCTCCACGCCGTGGCGTCGAGCCGGGCTTCCCGCCGGTGCGGTCGGTGCCGGTCAGTCCGTGCCGAACTCCATCGCGGCGCGGTCCAGCATCTCGTCGTCCTCGGAGACCTCGCCGCGGGAGGCGATGGCCTCGGCGCCGCCCTCCGGCATGGTGCCGATCAGCCCGGTCGCGGCCGCCTGGGCGGCGCCGATGGCGGGGCCGGCGGTGCCGATCAGGCCGAGCCCGGCGTACTGCTCGAGCTTGGCGCGCGAGTCGGCGATGTCGAGGTTGCGCATGGTGAGCTGGCCGATGCGGTCCGCCGGGCCGAACGCCGAGTCCTCGGTGCGCTCCATGGACAGCTTGTCCGGGTGGTAGCTGAACGCCGGGCCCGTGGTGTCGAGGATCGAGTAGTCCTCACCGCGCCGCAGCCGCAGCGTCACCTCGCCGGTGACGGCCGCGCCGACCCAGCGCTGCAGCGACTCGCGCACCATCAGCGCCTGCGGGTCCAGCCAGCGGCCCTCGTACATCAGCCGGCCGAGACGCCGTCCCTCGTTGTGGTACTGGGCGAGGGTGTCCTCGTTGTGGATCGCGTTCACCAGGCGCTCGTACGCCGCGTGCAGCAGGGCCATGCCGGGCGCCTCGTAGATGCCGCGGCTCTTGGCCTCGATGATGCGGTTCTCGATCTGGTCGGACATGCCCAGGCCGTGCCGGCCGCCGATGGCGTTGGCCTCCATCACCAGGTCGACGGGCGAGGGGAACTCCTTGCCGTTGATCGACACGGGGCGGCCCTGGTCGAAGCCGATCGTCACGTCCTCGGGGACGATCTCGACCTCGGGGTCCCAGAACCGGACGCCCATGATGGGCTCCACGGTCTCCACGCCGGTGTCCAGGTGCTCCAGGGTCTTGGCCTCGTGGGTGGCGCCCCAGATGTTGGCGTCGGTGGAGTACGCCTTCTCCGTGCTGTCGCGGTACGGCAGGTCGTGGGCGAGCAGCCACTCCGACATCTCCTTGCGGCCGCCGAGCTCGGTCACGAAGTCCGCGTCCAGCCAGGGCTTGTAGATCCGCAGGTGCGGGTTGGCGAGCAGGCCGTACCGGTAGAACCGCTCGATGTCGTTGCCCTTGAAGGTCGAGCCGTCGCCCCAGATCTGGACGTCGTCCTCGAGCATCGCCCGGACGAGGAGGGTGCCGGTGACGGCGCGGCCCAGCGGCGTGGTGTTGAAGTACGCCCGACCGCCCGAGCGGATGTGGAACGCACCGCAGGCGAGCGCGGCGAGGCCCTCCTCGACCAGTGCCGCACGGCAGTCGACCAGGCGCGCGACCTCGGCACCGTAGGTCTTCGCACGACCGGGCACCGAGGCGATGTCGGGCTCGTCGTACTGGCCGATGTCGGCGGTGTAGGTGCACGGGATGGCGCCCTTGTCGCGCATCCACGCGACCGCGACCGAGGTGTCGAGACCGCCGGAGAAGGCGATGCCGACGCGCTCGCCGGCGGGAAGGGAGGTGAGGACCTTTGACATAGGAAGAGTATGCGCAATAACGCATGATCATGCAAAGCCTGTCTTGGAATCGGGGGTGCCGTGACCCGGATGGGCGAGAGGGGTTGGGGGGTGTCGCGAGCGAGGGGCTTGTCATGCGATCGGTTCCGATATATCGTTGACGCATCGCGACAGATCAACGATGGAATGAATGGAGTGATGGCGATGCGTTCCCACGGATTCGAGCGTGGACATCGACAGGGCGGACCCTTCCGGGGCGACCGGGGCGGTTTCGACGGACGGCGGGAGGCCTTCGGGCCGTTCGGGCCGGGTGGCCGGGGGTTCGGTCCCGGCGGTCCCGGTGGCTTCGGGCCGGGCTTCGGTCCCGGGCCCTGGGGCGGACGAGGGCGCGGCGGGCCGAGGGGAAGGGCGCGGCGCGGTGACGTGCGGGCCTCGATCCTGGCCCTGCTCCAGGAGCGGCCCATGCACGGCTACGAGATGATCCAGGAGATCGCCGAGCGCAGCGGCGGCGCGTGGAAGCCGAGCCCCGGCTCGGTCTACCCCACCCTCCAGCTGCTGGAGGACGAGGGCCTGATCAGCAGTGAGTCCGAGGGCGGCAAGAAGCTGTTCTCGCTCACCGACCCGGGCCGCGTGGCGGCCGAGGAGGGGCCGGACGCCCCCTGGGAGGAGGCCTCCCGCGGCGTCGACTGGGAAGCCCTCGGCGAGATCCGCCAGGCCGGATTCGGTCTGATGGAGGCCTTCGGACAGGTCTGGAAGACCGGCAGCAAGGAACAGCGGGAGAAGGCCCTCACGGTCATCAACGACGCCCGCAAGAAGCTGTACCTGATCCTCGCCGACGAGGACTGACGGCCTCCCCGCCGTGAGACGGGCGCCCCGTGGAGTCATCCGCGGGGCGCCTTCGCGTGCGCGGCGGCGCTCAGGCCACCAGCCCGCCCAGCCTGCGCAGGGACTCGTTCAGCGCCGCGGTCGCCGAGTCCTTCAGCCTGCCCGCCATCAACGAGACGGCCGCGCCGGTGAACTCACCGTCGATACGGACAGCCGTCGCCTCGGTGCCGGTGCCGGTGCCGGTGCCGGCGCAGGGGGTGAGGGTGTAGCGCGTGGCGACGGTCACCGCCATCGGGCCCTTGCCGCGGATCGCCAGCACCCGGGCCGGGTCCAGCTCCTCCACGGTCCACTCGACCTCGGCCGGGAAGCCCATCAGCTTCATGTCCTCCTGGAAGGTCGCGCCCACCTCGAGGGTCTCCGGGCCGCCTCGGGGAAAGCTGGTGTGGGTCGCGTTCCACTCCCCGTACGCCGACCAGTCCGTGAGGGTGGCCCACACCTTCTCGGCCGGTACCTGGATGCGCGCCTCCGCGCTGACTTCGGCCATGCGACCACCTCTTCGTGTCGGGCGACTGGGGCTACGGTGTCGCGGAACGTAGCCCCAGGGCCGCCAACATTCAATACTGACGAACCGTCAGCATGCGTGGCCCTCGGCTCGGCGGTGCCCCTCGGCGCGGGGCGGGAACGCGAGGCGCGTGACGCGAGGCGCGGGGTGTGTGAGGCCGTAGTGCGGTGCATTGTGTACGGAAAACGGCCAGATCTCCTCCTTGAGGAGGAGATTCCGTGCCGTGATGTCCGCTCCGCGTGGGACGCGAAGATGCTCCCCTCCGTGGATGACGCGCCCGGCCGGGACTGATGGGGTGGGGGATGTGCACCCCCGTACCCCCCGGCAGTCGGCCCGCGACGAGGCGGTCCACGCCATGGACGACGACGCCGGGCTCAGCGCCGAGCTGGCGGCGGCGCTCGCCGGTGCGCGACGCCGGGCCGTCCGCGACGGCGACCGGCAGATCGACACCGCCCATCTGCTGCACTCCCTGCTGGAGTACGACCCCGAGGTGCGCGCCGCCTTCGACGGCGGCCCCCGACTCGCCCGGCTCCTCGGTTACCTCGTCCAGCGCAGCATCGGCTACGGCTTGCGCTGGCAGAGCTCGGTCGAGGACTCCGGCGCCCTGCCGGCCGTCACCGTCGGGGAGGGCTACTCGCCGCTCGCCGCCGCCGCGATGGCGAACGCGCGGGTCCGGGCCGCCGCTCGCCGCGCCCACGCGGACTTCGGGGGCGGTGACCGGGCCCGTGGCGTTGATCTGCTGGTCGCGATCGTCGACGACCCCGGGGCGCGGGCCGTCGAGGTCCTCACCCGCGCCGGTGTCGACGCCGGCGAGCTGCGCGCCCGGGCCGAAGCCGCTCTGCGGTGCGGTCGGGACGACGGCGTGGAGGAGTACGTCCGGGGCGGCGAGGCGGCTCGCTGACCGCCCTTCTCGCGGTCCCCCGGCCGCGTCCCGTCACGGCTCCTCACCGGCCGCCCCAGTCGCCGCCCCCGAAACACCCGTGACAGCTCACCGGCACCGCCTCTTTCACCGCCCTAGCGGCCGCCCGCCACCGCCCCCTCCGTGTCCCGTGACCGACCCTCGCTGTCCAGGCGTTGAGACAGGTGTCAACGGGGGTGACGCTCATGTCGTGGCCTGTCATCATGTGCCGGTGCATACGTCTGTGAGCAGTCAGGGCAACCGCGGAAAGGGCCTCGGGCTCTCTCTGGCGATCGGGTCGGCGATCGCCTTCGGCGGTTCCGGGGTGGCGGCCAAACCGCTGATCGAGGCGGGGCTCGACCCGCTGCACGTGGTGTGGCTGAGGGTGACGGGCGCGGCCCTGGTGATGCTGCCGCTCGCCGTCCGCCACCGTGCGCTGCTGCGCCACCGTCCCGCGCTGCTCGCCGGGTTCGGCCTGCTCGGCGTGGCCGGCGTCCAGGCCTTCTACTTCGCCTCGATCTCCCGTATCCCGGTCGGGGTCGCGCTGCTCGTGGAGTACCTCGCGCCCGCCCTGGTCCTGGGCTGGGTGCGGTTCGTGCAGCGGCGACCGGTGACGCGCGCCGCCGCGCTCGGCGTCGTGCTCGCGGTGGGCGGGCTCGCCTGTGTCGTCGAGGTCTGGTCGGGGCTCGGCTTCGACGCCCTCGGGCTGCTCCTCGCGCTCGCCGCGGCCTGCTGCCAGGTCGGCTACTTCGTCCTGTCCGACCAGGGCAGCGACGCGGGCGAGGGCGCCCCCGACCCGCTCGGCGTCATCGCCTACGGCCTCCTCACCGGCGCGGCCGTACTGACCGTCGTCGCCCGCCCCTGGGGCATGGACTGGTCGGTGCTGGCGCACTCCGCCCGCATGGACGGCACCGAGGTCCCGGCGTGGCTGCTGCTCTCCTGGATCGTGCTGATCGCCACGGTCGTCGCCTACGTCACCGGGGTGGTCTCCGTGCGCCGGCTCTCCCCGCAGGTCGCGGGCGTGGTGGCGTGTCTGGAGGCGGTCATCGCGACCGTCCTGGCCTGGTTCCTGCTCGGCGAGCACCTCTCGGCCCCGCAGATCGCGGGCGGCGCGGTGGTGCTGCTCGGCGCGTTCATCGCCCAGTCGGCCACCCCCTCCAAGGGCTCGGCGCAGCCGGTGGCCGGGGGCAGCCCAGAAAGGGAGTTGTCCGCCCGCGGAACGACCACCTAGGGTCCGGATCATGTATGAGCACGCGCTCGTTCTTCCGCCTCCGGCCGCCTGAGGCGGGCCCTCCGGTGAAGCACGCCCGGCACCCGGTGCCGGGCGCCACCGCGCTGCCCGCAGAAGGAGTCCACGGCCCGCCGTTCGACCGGCGGACCTTCCTCGCACTTCTGCACCTCTGCGGAGAGAACGCGTGTCTGTCACTGCTTGCGTTTCCACGGCCTCCCGCCTGCCCGTCGGGCGGGGCCTGATCTACCTGATCGTCGCCGGCGCCGCCTGGGGCACGGCCGGCGCGGCCGCCTCCCTCGTCTACCGGACCAGCGATCTCGGTGCCGTCGCCCTGTCCTTCTGGCGCTGCGCGGCCGGGCTCGTGCTGCTGCTCGCCGCCCGCCGCCTGCGCCCGCGCGCCCGCACCGCCGGCGAGGCCGCCACCGCCAGGAAAGACGCCGCCACCGCCGTCGCCGGTGAGGACGCCACCGAGGCCGTGACCGCGCGGAGGCCGCTCCGTCGCACAGCCGTGCGCACCGCGGTCACCGGTGTCGGTCTCGCGGTCTTCCAGACGGCGTACTTCGCGGCCGTCTCCGCCACCGGCCTGGCCGTCGCCACGGTCGTGACGCTCGGCGCGGGACCCGTCCTCATCGCGCTCGGCGCCCGGCTGACCCTGGGGGAGCGGCTCGGCCGGGGCGGAGCGCTCGCCGTCACCGGAGCGCTCGCCGGGCTCGGCGCGCTCCTCCTCGGCGACGAGTCGGCGGCCGTACGCCCCACGGGCGTGCTGCTCGCCCTGCTGTCCGCCGCAGGGTACAGCGCGATGACCCTGCTCACCCGCCGCTGGGGCCGCGACGGCGGCACGGACGCCTCCGCCACCACGGTCGGCGCGTTCGCGGTCACCGCCGTGTGCCTGCTGCCGTTCGCCCTGGCGGAGGGGCTGGTGCCGCACAGCGCCGAACCGGCGCTCGTCCTGGCGCTGCTGGCCTACATCGCCGCGGTGCCGACGGCCCTCGCCTACGCCCTGTACTTCGCGGGCGCGGCCGTCGTGCGGTCCGCCACCGTGTCCGTGATCATGCTGCTGGAGCCGGTGAGCGCGGCCGTCCTGGCCGTGGCCCTCCTGGGCGAGCGCCTCACGGCACCGGTCCTCGTCGGAACCCTGCTGATGCTGGGCTCGGTGACGGGGCTGGCGGTCGCGGAGGCCCGCAGCGGGGCACGGACCGCCTGAGGGGACGGGAGCGGGCTCCGGCGGGTGCCCGCCCCGCGCCCCGGGGGCGGCCTCGGGTCACAGCACCGCCAGGTAGTCCGGGAGTTCGGTGCCGGGAGCCAGGTCGCCCTGCGGGAGCGGGGCGTCGTATCCCTTGCGGAGGGGGAGCAGGCCCGCCCAGTGGGGGAGGGCGAGGTCCTCGGGTTCGTCGTTCACCCCGCCGGTGCGGGTCTTGGCCGAGACCTCGTTCAGGTCGAGGCGGATCACCGCCGTGGCGGCCAGTTCCTTCTTGTTGGCGGGGCGGGAGTCGGCGGCCCGGCCGGGGACGACGTGGTCGACCAGCGCGTCGAGCGCCGTCCGCTTCTCCTCGGGGTCCGTGACGTCGTACGCGAGGCCGTGCACCACGACCGAGCGGTAGTTGATCGAGTGGTGGAAGGCGGAGCGGGCCAGGACCAGAGCGTCGACGTGCGTCACCGTCAGGCACACCGGCAGCCCCGGGTCGGCCTGCCCCGCCATCCGCAGCGGGCGCGAGCCCGTCGAACCGTGGACGTAGAGCGTCTCGCCGACCCGGCCGTACAGCGTCGGCAGGACGACCGGCGCCCCGTCGCGGACGAAGCCGAGGTGGCAGACGTATCCCTCGTCGAGTATCGAGTGCACCAGATCCCTGTCGTAGGAGGCCCTCTGCGGGGCGCGGGTGGGGACCGTGCGGTCGGTCGCGGTGTAGGCGGCGGGCGTCGTCGGCTGCGAGGTCCCCTGCATGGCGCTCTCCATTGCATTAGTGCATAATTGGCTTTGTGCTAGGAGAGTATCGGATCGAAGGTCGGCGCGCAGCGGACATTTCCGCGAGCATCGAGCGCGCGGTGGGTGCCGGCGAGCTGGAACCGGGTCAACTGCTGCCTCCTATGAGGGAGTTGGCGGAACGGCTCGGGGTCAACCCGAACACCGTCGCTGCCGCGTACCGCACGCTGCGCGAACGCGGGGTGATCGAGACCGACGGGCGCCGGGGCAGCCGGGTGCGGTCGAAGCCGGCCACGACCGGCCGTGAGTTCATCCGGGTGGAGGTTCCGGACGGCGTGCGGGACGCGGCCGCCGGCAACCCGGACACGGCGCTGCTGCCGCCCCTCGCGCCCGCGTTCGCCTGGGCGGCCGCGCAGGGCGACGACGAGCCGGTCCTGTACGGCCACGAGCCCGTGGAACCCGAACTGCGGCGGCTGGCCCGGGCGGATCTCGACGCGGACGGGGTGCCTGCCGGGCCCGTGGCCGTCACCTCAGGTTCGCTGGACGCCATCGAGCGCGTCCTCGCCGCGCACCTGAAGCCAGGGGACACCGTGGCCGTCGAGGATCCCGGCTGGGGCTCGCTGCTCGACCTCGTACCGGCGCTCGGGCTGCGCGCGGCCCCGGTCGGCCTCGACGACGACGGGCCGCTGCCCGAGGACGTGGGCCGTGTCCTGGAGGCGGGGGCCCGCGCGCTGATCGTCACCGACCGGGCGCAGAACCCGACCGGTGCCGCCGTGAGCGCCACGCGCGCGCGTGCCCTGCGCGGCGTGCTGCGCGCGCACCCGCGGACGCTGCTCGTGGAGGACGACCACGGACACCGGATCGTCGACCTGCCCCTGCACCCCCTCGCGGGCGCCACCCCGCACTGGGCGTTCGTGCGCTCGGCCGCCAAGGCGTACGGCCCCGACCTGCGGCTCGCCGTTCTCACCGGGGACGAGGTCACCCTCGACCGGGTCCGCGGCCGGCAGCGGCTCGGCCCCGGCTGGGTCAGCCGGATCACCCAGCGGGCCCTGGCCCGCCTGTGGGCCGAGGGCGCAGTGGACGCGCGCGCCGTCGCGGAGGCGTACGGCGGCCGCCGGGACGCGCTGATCGCCGCGCTGGCGGAGCGGGGCGTGGCCGCACACGGGCGGAGCGGGATGAACGTGTGGATTCCCGTTCCCGACGAGACCGGGGCCGTGGCGCGGTTGCTGCAGGCGGGGTGGGCCGTCGCGCCGGGCGCGCGGTTCAGGATCGGCTCCCCGCCGGGTATCCGGATCACCGTTTCGACGCTGACCGAGGGGGAGGTCGACGGGGTGGCGGACGCGGTGGCCGCCGCGGTGCGGACGGTGCCGGGGCGCGGCTACGTCTAGGCCTGGCCATGTCCAGGAGGCGTGGGCATGTCCTGGGGGCGTAGCCGTGTCCAGACCGGCGGCGGGGCGCGGAGCGCCGGGGGAGTGCGGTGCGGTGACGGGTTCCTGATCGCCGTGGCCGGCCGAGCGGTTCCCCGCGCCTCACGACGGACCGGGCGCCGTTCCCGTGCCCGATCCGGCCGGATCGCGCGCCCGGCACCGCCCCGCGCCCCCGCGGTGCCGTCTACGACCTGCCCCGCACCTGCGTCAGCGCCGCCCCGGCCAGCACGATCACCGCCCCCACGGGCGTCGACCAGCTCAGCGGTTCGCCCAGGAGGGCGACGCCCGCTGCCGTGGCGATGACCGGGATGAAGTAGGTGACCATCTGGGCGGTGGTCGGTCCGACCTCGGTGACCAGGCCGTACTGGATCAGCAGGGCGAGGCCGGTGCCGAGGGCGCCCAGCGCGGCGATCGCGAGCAGCGGCAGGACCGGGAAGCTGCTCGGGAGGCTGGTGAACAGCGGGGTGACGACAGCGAGCTGGACGGTCGCCAGGAGCAGCTGCGCGCCGGTCGTCGACAGGGCGGAGGAGCCGGTGCCGGCCAGGGTGCGACGGAGGTAGATCCATCCGACCGGGTAGCTGAGGGAGGCGAGCAGGGCCAGCGCGGTGCCCCGGCCGTCCAGGCCGTCGAAACCCTGCCAGGCGCCCAGGACCGTCAGGACGCCCAGAAAGCCGAGGCCGAGACCCGCGACCCGGACCCGGGTCGGGCGGTCCTCGGAGAGGGCGACCAGGGACAGGGCCATGCCCCACAGCGGCGAGGTCGCGTTGCAGATGCCCGCCAGCGTGGACGGGATCGTCAGCTCCGCGTAGGCGAACAGCGAGAACGGCAGGGCGTTCAGGAGGAAGGCGGCGACCGTCAGATGCCCCCAGGTGCGCGCTCCGCGCGGCAGTCGCTCGCGCTTCACCGCCATCGCGACCGCCAGCACCGCCGTCCCGAACGCCAGTCGACCGAGCGTCACCTGGAAAGGCGCGTAGCTCTCCGTGCCCACCTTGATCAGCAGGAAGCTGAAGCCCCAGATCAGCGACAGGACGGCGAAGCGCAGGCGCCAGTCGGGAGTGCGGCGGGGGCGGACCCCGGTGGGGGAGGCGGAGGGGGCGGACGGCGAGGTGGCGGTGGGGGCGCAGGCCGAGGGAGCGGTGGTCATGGTCATTACGGTGCTGGAAACAACCTCGTAGCACAATCGAGATTTCGAACGTGGTATCTCGTAGTATCCCTTACATGTTGAACCTGGAGCGCCTGCGCACCCTCGACGCCCTCGCCCGGCACGGCTCGGTCAGCGGTGCCGCCGCGGGGCTGCACATCACGACCTCGGCCGTCTCGCAGCAGATGGCCAAGCTGGAGCGGGAGGTCGGGCAGCAGCTCCTCGCCAAGCACGGGCGGGGAGTGCGGCTGACGGACGCGGGCCGGCTGCTCGCCGAGCACGCGGCCCGGATCCTGTCGCAGGTGGAGCTCGCCCAGTCCGACCTGGAGGCGCAACGTGGGCAGGTGGCGGGGGAGCTGCGGCTGTCGGCCTTCCCGACCGCGGCGCGCGGACTGTTCCCCGTGGCGCTCGCCGAGCTGCGCAAGGACCACCCCCGACTGCGGGTGCGCTCCTGCGAGCTGGAGCCGGAGAACGGCATCGCCGGCGTGGTGCGCGGCGACCTCGACCTCGCGGTCGTCCTCGACTGGTACAACAAGCCGATGCCGATTCCGGACGGCCTGGTCAAGGCGCCGATCCTCGACGATCCGGCCGAGGTGGCGATGCCGGCCGGGCATCCCCTCGCCGGGCGGGAGGAGGTGGACCTCGGGGAGTTCGCCGAGGACGAGTGGATCACCTGGGGCGAGGGCGAGTTCTGCCACGAGTGGCTGATGTTCACGCTCCGCTCACGCGGCATCGAGCCGATCGTCGGTCATCGCGCGGCCGAGACGCACACCCAACTGGGACTGGTGGCCGCCGGGTTGGGGGTGTGCATCGCGCCGCTGCTCGGCCGGCACCCGGTGCCCGAGGGAGTCGTCATGGTCCCGCTCCGGCAGCGGGTGCGCCGGCACGTGTACGTCGTGTGGCGGGCGGACGCCGACCGCCGCCCGTCGATCCGGGCGGCGGTCGGGGCGCTGAAGTCCGCGGCGGAGAACGTCGGCTGACCTGTCCACCGGCCGGCTCCTCCGCCGGTTGCCCCACGGCCGGTCGGCGCGTCCCGCGGCCGGTTCCACCGTCGGCCGGCCTGTCCCGCCGGGCGGCACCAGCGCCGGCCGGCTCGTACCGCCCGCCGGCACCTCCGCCCGCCGGCACCTCCGCCGGCCGGTCCGCCGGTGACCTATCGGTCGCCGAGCTTGCGGAAGTCCCAGGAGACGATCTTCTCCGGCCGCAGCCGCAGCCACGCGTGCCGTCCGTCGTGCGGCATCGAGTCCAGCCCGAAGTTCTTGCGGGCGAACAGTGTCTCCACGGCGTCGAGTTCGGCGCACAGTTCCCCGGTGCGCGGGATCTCGCCCACGAAGTCGACGGTGCCGGACAGTTCGACGCCCCGCAGGGACTCGTACTCCTCACCCGTGTCGATCACGATCGCGACCCGCGGATCGCGGCGCAGATCCGCCCACCGTTTGCTGCGCACCACCGAGTACAGCCACAGTGCTGAGCCGTCCCACAGGAACCACAGGGCGCTGACGTGCGGGGCACCGTCGGTGGAGACGGTGGCGACCCGGCAGGTGCGCTGGGTGGTGAGAAACGCGTCCAGCTCGCCCGGCGTCATCATGATCTTCCGGCCCCGGCGCTGGGTGACGGTCATCGGCCCTCTTCTCTGTTCTCTTCTCTCACGTCGTGCCAGAGACGCTTCTCTGACATCACGTCAAAAAAGAATGGTCCGCAAAGCATGGGTCTTCTTCCCACCGCACGCAACGGTGGCTACTCTCACCCGGCCTCACCCGCTCGACCGCCCGCGCCGACGTCCAGGAGGAGCCATGCCGTCGCACGATCGACTCGGCGCGCTCCTCGACCCCACGAGCACCGTCCTGCTGACCGTGGAGTGCCAGAGGGGCGTCGTCGGACCGGACGCCGCGCTGCCCGAACTCGCCCGCGAGGCGCGGGCGTCGGGCGTCCTCACCCGTATCGCCCGCCTGGTGGCCGGCGCGCACCAAAGCGGCGTCCAGGTGATCCACGCCATCGCCGAACGCCGCCCCGACGGCCGGGGCGCGAGCCGCAACGCCCGCCTGTTCCGCGCCGCCGAACGCCTCCCCGTCCAGCAGTTCTCCGGCACCGCCGCCGTCCGCGTCGCACCCCCGATCGAGGTGACGGAGGAGGATCTCGTCGTACGACGGCTGCACGGCCTGTCGCCGATCCAGGGCACCGACGTCGACGCCCTGCTGCGCAACCTCGGTTGCCGCACCCTGGTCGTCACCGGTGTCTCGGCCAACGTGGCGGTCCCCAACGCCGTCTTCGACGCGGTGAACCGCGGCTACGCGGTCGTCGTGCCCGCCGACGCCATCGCGGGGGTGCCGTCGGAGTACACCCCCGCGATGGTCCGCCACACCCTCGCGTTGGTCGCCACGGTCGCGACCACGGACGAGGTGCTGGCGTGCTTCGAGCGGCCGGGCACGAGCGTCAGGCGAGGGTGATCGAGTCCCCGCTCACCGTGATCTGCACCTCGGGCAGCGGCTTCGTCGCCGGACCGCTCTTCACACTGCCGTCCGTGATCGAGAAGTTGCTGTTGTGGCAGGGGCAGTTGATGACCCCGTCGGCGATGCTCTTCACCGCGCAGCCCTGGTGCGTGCACACGGCGGAGAAGGCCTTGAACTCGCCCGCCGCCGGCTGGGTGACGACCACCTTCTCGGCGTCGAAGACCTTCCCGCCGCCCTCGGGGATGTCGGCGGTCGTGGTGAGCGCGCCGCCGGCCGCCGCGCCTCCGGTGCCCGCCGACCCGGAGCCGCCGGTGGAACCCGTGGAATCCGTGGAGCCCGAGCCACCGGACGAGGCCGACGAGCTCGAGGCGTCGTCGTCGGAGCCCCCGCACGCGGTCAGCGCGACGGCGAGCCCCGCCGCTCCGGCGGCCGCCACGACGGTACGGCGGGCAGGTCCCGAAACGGGTGTGTGCGATGCGCTCGTCATGCTGAGTTCCCTTCGGGGAGGTTCGATGATCTGCCGGAAGGTACGGGTCCCGGACGCCGCGTGTTCAGCGCTCCGACCCCCGGTCCGGACCGTGTCGGCATACTGGCCCGTTCGAGGTCGGACGGACGTAAGCCACGGCTGTCGTGGAGCTGTCGGCCGGGCACGGCAGGCCGCGCGCTCCCCAGTAGCCTGGGGCGATGCTCAAGGAAGTCGTCGCGACCCGTTACATCACGCCCCTGCGTGAGGGCGGCTCGCTGCCGGGGCTCGTCGAGGCCGACGACCTCGGGACCTACGTCCTGAAGTTCACCGGCGCCGGTCAGGGCCGCAAGACGCTCGTCGCGGAGGTGGTCTGCGGCGAACTCGCCCGCCGGCTCGGCCTCAGGGTGCCCCGCCTGGTGACCGTCGCCCTCGACCCGGTGCTGGGGCTCGGCGAACCCGACGAGCGGGTGCAGGGACTGCTGCGCTCCAGCGGCGGCACCAACCTCGGCATGGACTTCCTCTCCGGAGCCCTCGGCTTCGATCCGCTCGCCTTCCCGGTGAGTCCCGAGGAGGCCGGCCGCATCGTCTGGTTCGACGCGCTGGTGAACAACGTCGACCGCTCCTGGCGCAACCCCAACCTGCTCGTGCGCCGCGGGGACCTGTGGCTCATCGACCACGGCGCCACCATGATCTGGCACCACAACTGGCCCTCCGCCGAGACCTCCGCCGCCCGCCCCTACGACGCCACCGACCACGCCCTCGCCCGCTTCCGGCCGGACACCGCCGCCGCGGCCGCCGAGCTGGCCCCCCTGGTCACCGCCGACCTCCTCGCCGAGGTCACCGCCGAGATCCCGGACGCCTGGCTGACCGACGAGCCCGGTTTCGACACCCCGGACGCGCTGCGGCGTGCCTACGCGGCACCCCTCCTCGCGCGCGCCGCCGTCATCCACGAACGCATCAAGGGGGCCGAGTGAACGACCGCCACATCATCAGGGCCAGCGAGGCGAACGAACGCGACGTCTACGAGTACGCCCTGCTGCGCGTCGTCCCCCGCGTCGAGCGCGGCGAGTGCATCAATGCCGGTGTGCTCGTCTACTGCCGCGCCCAGGCCTACGTCGGCGCCCGCACCCACCTCGACGAGGCCCGGCTGCTGGCCCTCGACCCGGACGCGGACGTGGCCGGGGTGCGCGCCGCGCTGCGCGCCGTCGAGGGAGTCTGCGCGGGTGGCGACGCGGCCGGTCAGGCGGCCGGCGACGACGCCGGGCGGCGGTTCCGCTGGCTGATCGCGCCCCGCTCCGCCATCGTCCAGCCGGGGCCGGTCCACACCGGGCTCACCACCGATCCGGCCGCCGAGGCGGACCGGCTGCTCGAGCTGCTGGTGAGGTAATGGATCACACGCGCGCCGCGCGCCGTTGACACCGGGTGCCAGGGCTTCTAGCGTCACGTCTGCTGAAGGTACTAAGCGGTCGCTCACCGATGAGCCGGTCGCAATGCCGCATCCCAAGGGCGAGGAGAAGCAGCAATGTCCACCACTGAGCAGCGGGTCGCAGTAGTCACCGGCGCGGCACGCGGCATCGGCGCCGCCACCGCCGTACGGCTGGCCGCCGAGGGCCGCGCGGTCGCGGTGATCGACCTCGACGAGGCCGCCTGCAAGGACACCGTCGAGAAGATCACCGCGGCGGGTGGCCGGGCGATCGCCGTCGGCGCCGACGTCTCCGACGAGGCCCAGGTCGAGGCGGCCGTCGCCCGCGTCGTCGAGGAGCTCGGCGCTCCGACGATCCTGGTCAACAACGCGGGGGTGCTCCGCGACAACCTGCTGTTCAAGATGAGCGTCTCCGACTGGGACACGGTCCTGGGCGTGCACCTGCGCGGTTCGTTCCTGATGACCAAGGCCGTCCAGAAGCACATGGTCGACGCCGGCTTCGGCCGGATCGTCAACCTCTCCTCGTCCTCCGCGCTCGGCAACCGCGGCCAGGCCAACTACTCCGCCGCCAAGGCCGGTCTCCAGGGCTTCACCAAGACCCTCGCCATCGAGCTCGGCAAGTTCGGCATCACCGCCAACGCCGTCGCCCCCGGCTTCATCGCCACCGACATGACGGCGGCCACCGCCGCCCGGGTCGGCATGGGCTTCGAGGAGTTCAAGGCCGCCGCGGCCACCCAGATCCCGGTGCAGCGCGTCGGCGAGCCCGACGACATCGCCAACGCGATCGCCTTCTTCACCAACGAGGCCGCCGGCTTCGTCTCCGGCCAGGTGCTGTACGTGGCCGGCGGACCGCTCGACTAGGGATCGCGGGGAACACCGACATGACTGAACTGCCCGCACTCTCCGGCAAGGTGGCCCTCGTCACGGGCGCCAGCCGCGGCATCGGCTACGGCGTCGCGGAGGCGCTCGTCGCCCGCGGCGACCGGGTCTGCATCACCGGCCGAGGCGAGGACGCCCTCAAGGAGGCCGTCGAGAAGCTCGGCGCCGACCGGGTCATCGGCGTCGCCGGCAAGGCCCACGACGTGACGCACCAGGCCGCCGCCGTCGAACGCACGATGGAGGCCTTCGGCCGCGTCGACTACCTGGTCAACAACGCCGGTACGAACCCCGTGTTCGGGCCGATCGCCGACCTCGACCTGGACGTGGCGCGCAAGGTCTTCGAGACCAACGTGATCTCCGCGCTCGGTTTCGCCCAGCGCACCTGGCACGCCTGGCAGAAGGACAACGGCGGCGCGATCGTCAACATCGCCTCCGTCGCCGGCCTGTCGGCCTCGCCCTTCATCGGCGCCTACGGCGTCAGCAAGGCCGCGATGATCAACCTGACCCAGCAGCTGGCGCACGAGTACGCGCCGAAGGTGCGGGTCAACGCGATCGCCCCGGCCGTGGTGAAGACCAAGTTCGCGCAGGCCCTGTACGAGGGCCGGGAGGCGGAGGCGGCCGCCTCCTACCCGCTCGGCCGGCTCGGCGTGCCCTCCGACATCGGCGGCGCCGCCGCGTTCCTGACCTCCGAGCAGTCCGACTGGGTCACCGGCCAGACGCTCGTCGTCGACGGCGGCATCTTCCTCAACGCCGGCGTGGGCTGACCCCCGCGCCGCACGGCACACGGGCGCCGCTCCCTCCCGGGGGCGGCGCCCGTCGCGTCGTACGGCCACCACGGCGTGTGATGACAACGTCGTCACCACCGACGTGATCAAGAACGCTCTCCCGTCGCTGCTTCACCCGGCGTGGCGCTGCGGTATGGTCTGCCGACCCTTGGTATGGCAGATCGAGGAGCGTGCGCGTGTTCAACCGGAAGCGATCCATGCAGCGAGTGGCTGCGATCGTGTCCATATCGCTGGTGGCCGGATGCGGTCTCCTGGGTGAGGAGAGCTCCGACGACGCGGGGCCGATCGTGGTGGGCACCACGAGCGCCCCCAGCACGCTGGACCCCGCCGCCGCCTGGGACGGCTCCTGGGAGCTGTTCCGCAACGTCTACCAGACCCTCCTGGCCTACCCGAACGGCGCGACCACGCCCCAGCCGGACGCCGCCAAGAGCTGCGAGTTCGTCGACGCCAACAGCCAGACGTACCGCTGTGAACTGCGCGAGGGCCTCACCTTCTCCAACGGCGACAAGATCGACGCCGCGGCCGTGAAGCACTCGATCGACCGGATCAAGGCGATCAACGCCCCCACCGGCCCGGCCGGACTGCTGGGCAGCCTGGAGCGGGTGGAGGTGAAGGGCGACCGTGAGGTCGTCTTCCGGCTCAACAAGCCCGACGCCACGTTCCCGTTCGTCCTCGCCACCCCCGGCATGTCCCTCGTCGCTCCCGACGACTACCCCGCCAGGTCGCTGCGCGAGGACGACGGCATCGTCGGCTCGGGGCCGTACCGGCTGGAGGCGTACGACGAGGGCAAGCAGGCCGAACTCGTGCGCAACGACAGCTACAAGGGCTTCGCCGACCGCCGCAACGACGCGGTCACGATCCGCTACTTCCAGGACTCCGGAGAGATGGTCAAGGCCCTGCGGGGCAAGCAGATCGACGTCACCTACCAGGGTCTCGCCGCCGACGACATCGTGGCCCTGGAGAGCGAGGGCGCCGACAACGAGGGTCTGGAGCTCGTCGAGGGCTCCTCCACCAACATCAACTACCTGGTGTTCAACCCGAAGGACCCGATGGCGAACGAGCTCGCCGTCCGCCAGGCCGTCGCCCAGGTCATCGACCGGGCCGCGATCGCCCACAAGGTCTACAAGGACACCGTCGACCCGCTGTACTCCATGGTCCCCAAGGGCCTGACCGGGCACACCACCAAGTTCTTCGACGACTACGGCGACCCGGACCCGGCCAAGGCCCGCGACATCCTCTCCGACGCCGGCGTCGAGACGCCCGTCCCGCTCACCCTCTGGTACACCACCGACCGCTACGGCTCGGACACCGCCCTGGAGTTCAAGGAGATCAAGGCGCAACTGGAGGACTCGGAGCTGTTCGAGGTCACCCTGAAGAGCCGCCCCTGGAAGACCTACGTGGTCGGCTACCAGAAGGGCGAGTACCCGGTCTTCGGCCGCGGCTGGGCTCCCGACTTCCCGGACGCCGACAACTTCATCGCCCCCTTCGTCGGCGAGCAGAACGCGCTCGGCACGCCCTACCCGGTCAAGCAGATCACCGACGTGCTGCTGCCCCGCTCCCGTGAGGAGGACGACCGCGCCAACGTGGTGGAGGAGCTCCAGGCGGCCCAGCAGATCCTCGTCGACGACGCCCGGCTGCTGCCGCTGTGGCAGGGCAAGCAGTACATCGCCTCGAACGAGGACATCTCGGGCGCGGAGCGGGCGCTGGACCCGTCGACGATCATGATGGTGTGGGAGCTCTCCCGCAAGACCAGCTGGTAGCGGCCCGGCAGGGCGGACCGGCGGGCGCGTTGTCAGTGGTCACCTGTAGGTTCTGTGGCCTGGAAGTGACCGCACGACGAAGGACGTTGACGTGACCGACACCGCCATGCTGCCCGAGTCCTGGCGCGGGGTCCTGGGTGACGAGCTGCAGCAGCCCTACTTCAAGGAGCTGACGGAGTTCGTCGAGGAGGAGCGAGCGAAGGGTCCCGTCTACCCTCCGCGCGAGGAGGTCTTCGCCGCGCTCGACGCGACGCCGTACGAGCGGGTGAAGGTCCTGATCCTCGGCCAGGACCCGTACCACGGCGAGGGCCAGGGACACGGCCTGTGCTTCTCGGTGCGGCCCGGGGTGAGGATCCCGCCGTCGCTGCGCAACATCTACAAGGAGATGCACGAGGAGCTGGGCACGCCCGTACCGGACAACGGCTACCTCATGCCGTGGGCCCGGCAGGGCGTGCTGCTGCTCAACGCGGTCCTCACCGTCCGCTCCGGCGAGGCGAACTCGCACAAGGGCAAGGGCTGGGAGAGGTTCACGGACGCGGTGATCCGCGCGGTGGCCGACCGGCCGGACCCCGCGGTCTTCGTCCTGTGGGGCAACTACGCGCAGAAGAAGCTGCCCCTGATCGACGAGACGCGGCACGTCGTGGTCAAGGGCGCGCACCCCTCCCCGCTGTCCGCCAAGAAGTTCTTCGGTTCCCGCCCGTTCACCCAGATCAACGAAGCGGTGGCCCGGCAGGGCCACGAGCCGATCGACTGGACCATCCCGAACCTGGGCTGATCCCGCCGGGCCGGTCCCTCCGCGGGCCGGCCCGGTGCCGCCTGACCGGGATTGCCGCCGCTTGCGGCTAGCGTCGTGGCATCGACGCAAGGAGGGCGCGGTGGCGGAGCATCGACAGGGGCAGGCGGCACCGGACGCCGTGCTGACGCGCATCGGGCAGGTCGTGATGCTGCACCACGGAGGAGACCGCGAGGAGGCCCGGCGCCGGCTGCTCGACCTGTGGACGGAGATCGGCGAGGACGGGGACGCGCTGCACCGGTGCACCGTGGCCCACTACCTGGCCGACACCCAGGACGACCCCTTCGACGAACTGGCCTGGGACCTGCGCGCCCTGACCGCGGCGGAGGAGCACGAGAGCTCACTGGAGGTGCGGGCGCTGTACCCCTCGCTGCACCTCAACCTGGCGGCGGACTACGTGAAGCTGGGCCGCTCCGAGGCCGCCCGCACCCATGTGCGCAGGGCACGACGAGCGGCCGGCGCGCTGGGCGACGACAGCTACGGGGACGGGGTACGGGCGGCGATCAGCAGGATGGAGCTGCGGCTGGGGGAGGGGGGCTTCGGCGACCCCCGGTGGGACTGACCTCCCTAACGTCCGTACGTCTGCTCGCAGATCACCGCCTCCGGGCTGTCCGCGCGCCAGCCCCCGTGCTGCCTGCCGAGCGCGCACACGCCGGCGTTCTCGCGCATGTGCTCCCGCACCTTCCCGCGTACGTCGGGGACCTGGGCGTGCGGATGCGCGGGGTGCCGGGGTTCCGGACGCGCCGGCCGGGGGTGCGGTTTCTTCGGGTGTAAGCGGGCCGGTGGTGGCTGCTCGGCCGGAGCCGCGGGGGAGGTCCGCCGCGGTCGAGGCGGTGCCGTGGGCGCCGGGCCGCGGTCCTTGCCGACCATCTCCAGCGCCTCCAGGGCCGGTGCCTGCACGACCCGTTGCTCGGTCTCCCGCACGGCCTCCCGCCTCGGCGGGGGCGCGGACGGCCGGGACGGGGCGGGGGGCGGGCCGGGAGCGGGCGGGTACTGGATGGTCACGCATCCGGCCAGGGCCGAGGCGGCCACGGTCAGCAGGAGCGTTGCGGTAGTCGTCGTTCGGTGCACCCGCGCCACTCTGGTGGGTCCGGTCGGCGCGGGCACGGCGGTCCGGCGCGGAATGGTCCGCACGGGTGATCCACCGCCCCCTGCGGGTGGCTGTCGCCCGCAGGGGGTGACGTCGCGTCAGCGACCGGTGACGCCGTCGACGCGCTCACGCACGAGATCGGCGCGGACGTTGTGGCGTGCGTACTCCTCGATCGCGTGGGTGTGGATCCAGCGTCCGGGGCGGATGCCCTGCGCTGCACCGTCAGGAACACATCGTTCCAGGACGCGGGCGGTGCGACCGCGCGTCGTCAGCCGCCGAGCGTCCCGGCGAGCAGTTCCCGCAGCCCCGCCCGCACCTCGTCCAGGCTCGGCACCTCCGCGTGGAACGACCCGGCCACGCAGCTGAACATCAGTCCGTCCGCCCAGGCCACCAGCGACAGCACGTGCCTGGCCGGGTCCGTCGAGCCCATCGCCGTGACCAGGGCGGTGAGCTGGTCCCGGAAGCGGGCTCCGGCCGCGTCGAAGTGGGCCCTCAGCTCGGGGCGGCGCGTGGCCTCCAGGGCCAGTTCGTAGCGGGCGAGCGTCAGCTCGCGGTGGCGGGTCAGCGCGCGGTGCGTCGCCAGGGCGAGCGCGTTCACCACGGCGGGGAGGCCGGCCTGCGGATCCGGCATCTCGTCCAGGGCCAGCACCCGGGCCTCACGGTCGGCGAGGCGGCGCACCGCCAGCTCCAGGAGCGCCTGGCGGGTGCGGGCGAGGTTCGAGGTCGAGCCCTGGGGGAGTCCGGCCGCCTCGTCGACGGCCCGGTGGGTCAGGCCGCGCATCCCCCGCTCGGCGAGCAGGGCGAGGGCGGTGTCGGCGACGAGATCGGCGCGCGAGGCACTCGGGGCGGTGCGTACGGACATGATGGCCAACCTACCCCTCTCACTACGCCTGTAGTACAGTCGAGGCATGGAGGCACTACAGTTGTAGTGCGGACGGTGGAGGCTGGAGGAGTCATGGCACAGTCGGGGCACGCGGTCGTCATCGGCGGCGGCATCGGAGGCCTGACCGCCGCGGTGGCCCTGCACCAGCAGGGGTGGCGGATCACCGTGCTGGAGCGGGCCCGCTCCCTGGAACCGGTCGGCGCGGGCATCTCCCTGGCGCCCAACTCCCTGCGCGCCCTGGACGTCATCGGCCTCGGCGACAAGATCCGTGGCCTGGCCGCCTGGCAGGGGGACGGAGGCCTGCGCACACCCGGCGGGCGCTGGCTCTCCCGCTCCAGTGCCGAGGCGGCGGCCCGGCGCTTCGGCGGCCCGCTCGTCCTGCTCCACCGGGCCACCCTCGTCGACAGCCTCGCCGCACAGCTGCCGCCGGGAGCCGTCCGCACGGCCGCCGCCGCGACCCTCACCGATCCCGGCGACGCCGGACGGCCGGCCCGGGTGAGCACCTCCGACGACGAGTGGGAGGCGGACCTGGTGGTGGCCGCGGACGGCATCCGCTCCGCCGTACGCGGCGCGCTCTTCCCGGGGCACCCCGGGCCCGCCTACTCCGGGTTCACCACCTGGCGGGTCGTGCTCCCGGTGCCCGGCCTGCGGTTCGCCTCGCACGAGACCTGGGGGAGGGGCCGCATCTGGGGCACCCACCCGCTGAAGGACGGCCGGGTCTACGCCTACGCCGCGGCCATGACCCCCGCCGGACACCGGGCGCCCGACGACGAGAAGGCCGAACTCCTCCGCCTCTTCGGCGACTGGCACGCCCCGATCCCCGCCGTCCTCGCCGCCGCCCGCCCCGAGGACGTCCTGCGCCACGACGTCCATCACCTCGCCGAGCCCCTGCCCGCCTACCACCGGGGCCGGGTCGCCCTCGTCGGGGACGCCGCGCACGCCATGCCCCCGACGCTCGGGCAGGGCGGCAACCAGGCCATCGAGGACGCGATCGTCCTCGCCCACCACTGCCACGACCTCGCCGCCTACACGGCCGCCCGGCTGCCCCGCACGACGGCCGTCACCCGCCGAGCCGTCAGGGTCGCCCGCCTCAACATGACGAGCAGCCGCGCGCTGATGGCCGTACGCGACACCGCCATCGCCGTGCTGTCCAAGGCCGGACCCGCCCTCCTCCTGCGCGGCTTCGACGGGATCGCCGACTGGCGGCCGCCGCAGCCCCCGTATGCTGCGGTCCGGACAGGCGCGGACCAGCAGTGAAGGAGTTCCCGTGAAGGTCGGCTGCATCGGACTCGGTGACATCGCGCGGAAGGCCTACCTGCCGGTGCTCGGCGCGCTGCCCGGGATCGAACTGCACCTGCACACCCGTACGCCGGCCACACTCGACCAGGTCGCCGACACCCTGCGCGTCCCCGCCGGGCAGCGGCACCGGGACCTCGACGCGCTCCTCGCCCAGGGCCTGGACGCCGCGTTCGTCCACGCCCCCACCGCCGTCCACCCCGAGATCGTCGCCCGGCTGCTGGAGGCGGGCGTCCCCACCTACGTCGACAAGCCGCTGGCCTACGAACTCGCCGACTCCGAACGGCTCGTGGCCCTCGCCGAGGAGCGCGGGACGAGTCTCGCCGTCGGCTTCAACCGGCGGTACGCCCCCGGCTACGCGCAGTGCGCCGACCATCCGCGCGAGCTGATCCTGATGCAGAAGAACCGGATCGGGCTGCCGGAGGAGCCGCGCACGATGATCCTCGACGACTTCATCCACGTCGTCGACACCCTCAGGTTCCTCGCGCCCGGGCCGGTGGACGACGTGACCGTACGGGCCCGGACGGTGGACGGGCTGCTGCACCACGTCGTGCTCCAGCTCGCCGGGGACGGGTTCACCGCGCTCGGGGTGATGAACCGGCTCAGCGGCTCCAACGAGGAGATCCTGGAGGTGTCCGGGCAGGACACCAAGCGGCAGGTCGTCAACCTCGCCGAGGTCGTCGACCACAAGGGCCAGCCGACCGTGCGGCGCCGCGGCGACTGGGTGCCGGTGGCCCGCCAGCGCGGCATCGAACAGGCCGTCCTGGCCTTCCTCGACGCCGTGCGCGCGGGCAGGGTGCTCAGCGCCCGGGACGCGCTGGCGACTCACGAACTGTGCGAGCGGGTGGTACGAGCGGTGCGCGAGCGTTCCGGCGCAGCCTGACCGCCCGCGTCCCCTCCGAGAGGAACACGGCCGCGAGGACCAGCAGGGCCGCGTGCGCCGGCCAGTCCCCGAAGCGGACGTACGGGGTCACGCCCTCGGTGAGGGGCACTTCGAAGACGGCCGTGGTGCTCGCGTCCGTCCCCAGCCACGACCCCAGACGCCGGCCGCTCGCGTCGTAGACGGCGGAGACGCCCGTCAGCGTCGCGTGGACGAACGGGCGGCCGGTCTCCGCGGCGCGCAGGGCACCGAGCGAGGCGTGCTGCTCGGGGGCCCAGCTCTCCTGGAAGGTCGACGTCGACGACTGGGCGACCAGCACGTCCGTGCCGTCCGCGGCCAGATGGCGGCTCATGTCCGGGAACGCGGTCTCGAAGCACACCATCGGCCCGACACGCAGCCCGTCCCCGGCCTCCATCACGACCTGGCCGGTGCCGCGCCGCCGGTCCTCGCCGGCCGCCTTCCCCACGGAGGCCGCCCAGCCGAGCAGCGAGCGGGCCGGGATGTACTCACCGAAGGGCACCAGCCGCATCTTGTCGTACCGGTCGCCGGTCGGGCCGTCCGGTCCGACCAGGATCGAGCTCTTGTAGATGCCGGGCAGGTCGGAGCGGCGCGCGTCGACGTTGACCAGGATGTCGGCGCCGGTCGCCCGGGACAGCTCCGCCAGGCGCCGCGCCAGGTCGGGCCGGTCGTCCAGGTCGTGTCCGACACTGCTCTCGCCCCAGACGATCAGGTCGACGTCCTGCCCGACGAGCCGGCGGGTCAGCTGCTCCTCCCGGTCGAAGCGGCGGTCCGGGCCGGCGACGACACCCGGCTGCACGACGGCGATCCGGGTGTGCCCCCCGGCGTCCGGGCGGGGCGACCACACCCAGGCGGCGGAGGCCGCGGCGGCGGTCGCCACGAGTCCCGCGACGGCGGGCACCCGGTGCGCCGGGACGGCGGCGAGCACGGCGACCGCGACGTTCACGGCCACCACCAGGAAGCTGAGCAGCCACACCCCGCCGACCGACGCCAGCCGCAACGCCGGCTCCACCTGCCACTGACTCGCCCCGAGCATGCCCCACGGGCCGCCCAGGCCCTGCCAGGAGCGGACGAGTTCGACGGCCAGCCAGCCCGAGGGCAGCACGACCAGCGCGGCCCCGATCCGCCCCCACGAGGGCACCCCGGCGAGGAACCGGCGCACCAGCCAGCCCCACGGCGCCCACAGCGCGCCCAGCAGCGCGGCGATCACCACGGTGAAGACGTGCAGGAACGGCAGCAGCCACAGGTGCATGGCCAGCACGAACCCGAATCCGCCGCTCCAGCCGTCGTACAGCGCCCGCCGGCCCGTCGGCGCCGAGCGGGCGAGCAGGATCCAGGGAACCAGCGCCAGGAGCGCCCACCACCACCAGGCGGGCGCCGGGAACGCGGGCACGGGCAGCGCGCCCGCCAGCGCCGCGACGGCCGAGCGCCGCCACGGGGAGGTGAGCCAGGTACCGAACGTCTTCATACGGCACCTCCCTACCCGCTGGTGGCTCCAGTGTGCGCGCCGGGAGCGATCTCCGGCCAGATGGCCTGGGACCGGCCGACCACGGGCTGTCGGCGGGCGCTCCCGACGCCCCGCACCGTCCCGGCGGCCCCGGCGCCTGACCAGGTCAGCCGGCCGAGCCCCGGCCCGGCAGCCGCCGCCACTTCTCCTGGACGACCACCTCCCGCACCCGCCAGCCGTCGTCCGTCCGCAGCAGCCCGAAGGCGTACCGGCCGCCGCAGACGAAGTCGGGCGCGCCCGAGGGCCCCTCGTCGGCCAGCCGCATCGGATTGACGTAGTCGGCCTGGACCAGGGCGGTGTCGCCCCGGTCCCGCTCCAGCACACCGAAGCGGAGCCGCCGGTTCACGATGAGGTGCTGCCGCATCGAGAACACCCGCATGCTCTCCGCGAGCCACGCGGCCACCTTCCCCGCGTCCCCCTCGATACCGCCGGCGGAACGGTAGTCCGCCCGTCCGTCCGGCGTGAACAACTCCCGGTACGCCGCCCAGTCGCCGTCGTCCACCGCCACCGCGTAGTCCGTGATCAACCCGTCGACGGCCAGCCGGTCCATCACGGTGGCGAGCTCCACACGCTGCGTCATGGCCCGAGTGTTGGCCATGGACCTCGCCGAGCCAAGAGGCGCGCGGGGTACGACACGGATACGCCGAATATTCGCTGGCCCTCACGGCCGGTCGGCGGCGAGGCTGAGAGCCGTGAACGATCAATCCGTCGAACGACTTCCCGACCTGGCCCGCGAGCAGGAGCCGAAGTTCCGCATCCGCGCCCTGCACACCGAGGACACGGTCACCGTCTACCAGGCCTACCGACCGAAGATCGGCAACGCCGCGGCCCGCGACGGGCGCTTCCCGTCGTCCTGGAGCCGTGAGCGGATGACCTGGATCAAACCGTCCTTCCTGTGGATGATGTACCGCTGCGGCTGGGCCACCAAGGAGAACCAGGAGACCGTCCTCGCCGTCGAGATCACCCGCGAGGGCTTCGAGTGGGCGCTGCGGAACGCCTGTCTGTCGCACCACGTGCCGGCGCTGCACGGCGACCACGACGCCTGGAAGCGGCAGTTGAAGCGGTCACCCGCGCGCGTGCAGTGGGATCCGGAACGCGACCTGCACCTTGCTCCGCTGCCCCACCGCTCCCTCCAACTCGGCCTGGCGGGCGAGGCGACGGCCCGCTATGCCGACGAGTGGATCGTGGGCATCCGGGACGTCACGCCCCTGGCCAAGGAGATCCACGCACACGTACGCGCCGGTGAACTCGACCGCGCGGCCGAGCTGTTGCCGCGGGAGCGGCCGTACCCGGTGGCCGACGGCGCGCTGGACCATCTGCGCTGACGGGTGACCGGGCCGCGCTCCGCAGTTCGCCGCAGGGCACATAGGGTGACCCCATGCCTGCCACCTTGAGTCCCACGAGGACCCGCGCCGCGCTCCGCACGTCGGCGCGCGTCTCCGTCGATGTGTTGTTGGTCCTCGTGATGCTGAGCGTGGCCTTGTGGCTGCTGGGGCGCATGTGGTCGGTGGTCTGGCCGCTCATAGTCGGTCTGCTCCTCACCACGCTGACCTGGCCCGCGGCGCGCTCCCTCCGTCGTCGGGGGTGGCCGCCGGCTCTCGCCGCCTCGGTGGTCACGGTCCTGTTCCTCCTGGTCGCCCTGGGCGTCGTCGCGCTGATCGCCGTGCCGGTGGCGTCCCAGTCCGGTGAACTGACCGACGGCGTGGTCGAGGGCATCCAGAAACTGCGCGAGTGGGCCTCCGGGCCACCGTTGAACATCGGCGACGACCAGATGACCAAGGCGTTCGACAGCGCGGTCGCCCGTGCCCAGGACGGGCTCGGCAGCATGGTCACCGCTGTCGTCACGGGAGTGAGCACCGTGGTCAACGGTGTGGTCACCGCCGTCCTGGCCCTCTTCCTGATGTTCTTCTTCCTCAAGGACGGTCCGCGGTTCCTGCCGTGGCTCGCCCGTCAGCTTCCCGGCCGGCTCTCCACCGACGTCCCGACCGTGGCCGCGCGCAGCTGGGACACCCTGGGCGCGTTCGTGCGCTCCCAGGCGTTCGTCGGCCTGCTCGACGCCGTCCTGATCGGCCTCGGGCTGTGGATCCTGGGGGTGCCGCTGGTGCTGCCGCTGGCGGTGCTGACCTTCGTCTCCGCCTTCGTGCCGATCGTGGGCGCCCTGTTCGCCGGGTTCGTCGCGGTGCTCATCGCGCTTGTCTCGAACGGCCTGACGGACGCGCTGATCGTGCTCGCGATCATCGTCGTGGTGCAGCAACTCGAGGGCAACGTGTTCCAGCCCATGATCCAGAGTCGGGGACTCGGCCTCCACGCGGCGGTGGTGCTGCTGGCGGTGACGTTGGGCGGGAGCCTGGCCGGCATCGTAGGCAGTCTGCTCGCCGTACCGGTCGCCGCGGTGATCGCGGTGGTCTGGACCTATGTGCGCGACCAGCTCAGCGATCCGCCGCGGCAGTCCGCGACCGACGAACCGCACGCCGGTGCCCCCGTCCCGTCGTAGCGGACCGCCGGCGGCGCCCTGGCCGGACGGCGGCGGTGCGCGGTTGAGCGTGTGTCAGGTGGTCGGGAGGAGATCATGAAACGACTCGTCAGCGTCGTCACCGGCGGCGGCCGTGGCATCGGTGCCGCGGTCTGCCGACGGCTCGCGGACGACGGGCACGACGTGGCGGTGGGGTACGTCCGGGACGCCGGGGCCGCGGAGGCGGTGGCCGACGCGGTGCGGGACGCCGGCCGCCGTGCCGTCGCGGTGCGGGTGGACACGTCGGTCGAGGCGGACGTGGAGCGGCTCTTCGCGGTGGCGGAGGACCGGCTCGGGCCGGTGACCGGCCTGGTGAACAACGCCGGGGTGACCGGGCCCCTCGGGCGGCTCGCCGACGCCGGCACCGCCGACCTGCGCCGGGTCGTGGAGGTCAACCTGCTGGGCGCGCTGCTGTGCGCGCGGCGGGCCGCCCAGCTGATGACACCCAGGGGCAGCGGGCTGATCGTCAACATCTCGTCGGCGGCCGCCACGCTCGGCAGCCCCGGCGACTACGTCCACTACGCGGCGACCAAGGCCGCCCTCGACGCCCTGACCGTGGGCCTGTCCAAGGAGCTCGGCCCGGACGGCATCCGGGTCAACGCGGTCGCGCCCGGCATGATCGACACCGGGATGCACGCCGCGATGGGCGACCCCGGCCGGGCCCACCGGGCCGCCACGTCCATCCCGCTGGGGCGTCCGGGACAGGCCGAGGAGATCGCGGCGGCGGTGGCATGGCTGATGTCCCCGGAGGCGTCGTACGCGACGGGGGCGGTGGTGCGGGTCGCCGGGGGGCGGTGACGGGGTCTCGCGCGGTGGCGGACGGTGATGATTCGCCGTGTGGGGTGCCGGGCGGGCGATGACGGTGGGGCGTGAGGGGTAGGGGAGGCGGTGACGCCGGGCCCGGAGCAGTGCGGGGGGTCGGTGACGCCGGTCCGTGAGCGGTGCCCGGGCGGGCGGTGACGGTGGGGCGTGAGCGGTGTCGGGGTCGGTGACGCCGGTCCCTGAGCAATGCCGGGGACGGGGCCGGTGACGGTGACAGCGGGCCTCAGGCGGCCTCGGCGACGTCACCGCGGATCGCCGCCGCCCACTCCACCACCAGCAGCTCGTACTCGGCCCGCTCCTCGGCCGACAGGGACCCGCCCGCGCGCAGCCACAGTGCCCGGATCTGCTCGTTCACCTCGGCGGCAGACCGCACGGAACCAGGGGCTAAAGAACTGGGGGACATGCGCAACAGCGTAGGCGCAAGCACTGACACTGCGCTACCGCACGGATACGGGGACGGTATGGAGTTGGTCACGGCCACCGTCCGCCCCTGGTCAGGAGCTAGGACGGGGACGGGCACGGGCTCACGGACACGGCCTTCACAGAGCCCCTCAGCGGCCTCGGCGCGGCCCCGCGGGCGTCGTCGACGCGTCGGCCCGGCCCGTCAGTCGACCCACACCCCCACGCACCAGCCTCGCCGGCCGGCCTCGCCGTGGAACCGGCGCAAGGATCGGAAGTGATCGGTGGGGCAGTGCCGTACGGACACCCCGGAACCCCCGGTCGAAACCGCAGGCCGCCGCCGCGGCGGGGGGTGCGGCGGGCAGGCCCGCCAGGACGGCGTCGAGGTCGACGGGGCCGAGGGCGCGGGCGATCTCGGTGACGGCCTCGGGCGTGAGCAGCCGGGGCGGGTCCTCGAAACCGTCGTAGACCTCGTCGTGGTCCAGGAAGCCGACGGGGACGTCTCCGTGGATCGCCCGGTCGAGCACGGCGACCAGGTCGTCGTCGGCGCCCGTGGTCCGGCAGTACCGGATCGGGCCCCACACCGCCCAGTCCGTGTCCAGGAGATCCTCGTGGGGAGACTCCCAGCCCGGTGCCCGTCCGGGGAATCGAGGGCCGACTCCCGGCAGCGGGACAGGGACGCCGGGGAGACGCGCGCGAACTGTTGGGTGAGCGCCACGACCCGTTCGCCGGAGCGGGCTCAGCCCGCCGACTCGGCCGCGTGGGGGCTGAGGACACCCGCCATGACCAGGCCGATCAGCACGATGCCGAGGACGACGCGGTAGTAGACGAACGGCATGAAGGACTTGGTGCTGATGAACTTCATGAACCACGCGATGACCGCGTATCCGGAGACGAAGGCGATCACCGTCGCGAACGCCGTCGGCCCCCACTCCACATGGCCGCCCTCCATGGCGTCCTTCAGTTCGAAGGCACCGGAGGCCAGCACGGCGGGGATGGCGAGCAGGAAGGAGTACCGGGCCGCCGCCTCGCGCCGGTAGCCCATGAACAGGCCGCCGCTGATGGTGGCGCCGGACCGGGAGACGCCGGGGATGAGGGCGCAGGCCTGGCACAGACCGAAGATCAGGCCGTCCTTCACCCCCAGGTTGTCCAGGGTCTTGCGCTGCTTGGGCGCGCGATGGCGCCCGCCGTTCTCGTCGCGTGCCGCCAGGCGGTCGGCGATGCCGATGACGACGCCGACCACCACGAGCATGGTCGCGGTGACCCGCAGATCGCGGAACGGTCCCTCGATCTGGTCCTTCAGTGTGACGCCGAGCACACCGATCGGGATCGAGCCCACGATGACCAGCCAGCCCATCTGGGCGTCGTGGTCCTTGCGCATCGTCTTGTCGAACAGCGACCGGGTCCAGGCCGAGACGATCCGCCCGATGTCCTTGCGGAAGTAGATCAGCACCGCGGTTTCGGTGCCGATCTGGGTGATCGCCGTGAAGGCGGCGCCGGGGTCCTCCCAGCCCGAGAAGGCCGCGGTCAGCCGCAGGTGCGCGCTGGAGGAGACGGGGAGGAACTCGGTCAGCCCCTGGACGAGTCCGAGGATGAGGGATTCAAACCAAGACATGAGGTTACGGAGTCCAAGTGCCGATCGGAGAGGGGCGACGGACACGGCGGGCCGCCGCGCGCGGTGATCAAGTGGTGTGCCGAAGGCAGCGTAGCGTCCCTCGGCGACCGGCCGGGCACAGGGGTTTCGCAGGAGGCGGCGGAGGGGAAGCGTCCGCGGCGGCCGAGCAGGGCCGATGTGTTGACCGGCCGCCGGACGGCCGCTTACGTTGCTGCCGGAGAGAAAGCGCTTGCTGCGTCCTGGGCCGGGCGTGTGCCGTCCGGCGGACGCCGGCGCCCGGTCGCCCGCCGGCCCTGTCGCTCCGCCGCTCGGTTGTCCGGTCGTCCGTCGCAGGAGTGCTGATCACGCCCATGAACCCATCCGCCCCCGCTCCCGTCGCCGGCCGCCGTATCCGTGCCGCCGTCATCGGCACCGGTGCCATCGCCCGGGGCTCGCACCTGCCGGCCCTCAAGCAGCTCGAGGCCGAGGGGGAGAGCGAGGTCGTCGCGGCCGTCGACATCGACGCGGCCGCGGTGGAGGCCTTCTGCGCGGACGGCGGAATCCCGCACGCCTACACCGATCTGGAGCGGATGCTCGCCGAGCAGCGCCCCGACCTGGTGGCCATCTGCACCCCGCCGACCCTGCACCGCGAGCAGAGCGTGGCCGCGCTGCGGGCCGGCGCCTGGGTGTGGTGCGAGAAGCCGCCGGTGCCGACCCTCGCCGACTACGACGCCGTGCAGGCGCAGGAGGGAGCCGAGGGCGGCCCCTACGCCTCGATCGTCTTCCAGCACCGCTTCGGGTCCGGGGCCCGGCACGTGGGACGGCTGCTCGCCGAGCAGGCCCTCGGGCGCCCGCTCGTGGCGCACTGTCAGACGACCTGGTACCGCGACACCGCCTACTACGCCGTGCCCTGGCGCGGCCGCTGGCAGACCGAGGGCGGCGGCCCCGCCATGGGGCACGGCATCCACCAGATGGACCTGCTCCTGGACCTGCTCGGCCCCTGGAGCGAGGTGCGCGCCATGGCCGGCCGGCTCGTGCACGACGTGGAGACCGAGGACGTGTCCACCGCCCTGGTCCGCTTCGAGAGCGGCGCCATGGCCACGGTGGTGAACAGCGTCCTCAGCCCCGACGAGGTCAGTCGCATCCGCATCGACTGCGAGCACGCCACAGTCGAACTCACCCACCTCTACGGCCACTCCAACGCCGACTGGCGCATCACCCCCGCCCCGGACGTCCCCGGCGACCGGGCGGCCGCCTGGCAGGACTTCGGCGCGGACGTGCCCAGCTCGCACCTGGCGCAGCTGCGTGAGCTGGTCGCGAGCATGCGCGCCGGGGAGCGTCCGCGCAGCAGTGGCGCCGACGGGCGCACCAGCCTGGAACTGGTCACCGCGCTGTACAAGTCGGCGTTCACGGACGCGACGGTCAAGCGCGGTGAGATCGGGCCCGGCGACCCCTACTACACGGCGCTGCACGGCGGTGCCCCCGGCTGGGCGCCGGCCGCCGTGCCGGTGGACTCCGAGGTGTCCGCGTGACCGGTCTGCGTCTCGTCCACGCGCACGGGGAGCGCATCACCGTGACCGACCCGGCCACCGGTGTCGAACTGCTCGCCTACGTCTACCGGCCGGAGGCCGCCTGGGAGGCGCCGAGGCCGTACATCCACCCCCTGCGCACCCTCGCCGGGGACGTCGTCACCGACTACCGGCCCAACGACCACCGCTGGCACAAGGGCCTGTCGCTGACCGCCTCGCACCTCTCGGGCGCCAACCTGTGGGGCGGCAACAGCTATGTCCACGGGCAGGGCTACCTCGAACTCCCGGAGCGGGTCGGCTCGATGGCGCACGTCGGCTTCGACGAGGTCGTGGCCGAGGGTGACCGGGTCGTCGTCGCCGAGCGTCTGACGTGGCACCCGCACAGCGGCGAGCTGTGGGCCGAGGAAGCGCGCCGGATCGAGGTGCACGACGTCGACCGGGTCTGCGGCTCCTGGGCGCTGACCTGGACGAGCGCGATCACCAACCGCCGCGACGAGCCGCTGCGGTTCGGCAGTCCGACCACCGCCGGGCGGGAGATGGCCGGCTACACGGGCCTGTTCTGGCGCGGCCCGCGCGCCTTCCGGGACGGCCGTGTCATCGGGCCCGAGGGCGAGGGCCCCGAGCTGATGGGCTCGCAGGGCCCCTGGCTCGCCCTCTCCGGCGAGCACGACGGGACCGACGGTCACGCCACCGTCGTCTTCGCCCACGCCCCCGAGAACGACCACTCCGGTGCCGGGGGCGCCCACCCCGCCCACTGGTTCGTCCGCAACGAGCCCTTCGCGGGCATCGCCCCGTCCTGGGCCTTCTTCGACGAGCTGGAGCTCGCCCCCGGCGACACCCTCACCCGCCGCTACCGTGTCGTGGTCGCCGACGCGGCCTGGGAGCGGGAGGAGATCGCCGAGTACCTCCAGGCGCACCCGTGGTGAGGGAAACGGCGGTGCCTCGCCCGTCGCCCTGACGGCCCCGCGGTGGCTCCCGGGGAATGTCTTGTGCATCCTGCCGGGGGCGGGGCCCGGCGCGGGGGCGCGGGGGCTGGCCCCCAGGGCACGCCTAGGCCGCCGTCGGCCCCGTCACCGTCCATCCCGGGGCCTGGGGGTGGGCCGTGAGGTCCTCGTGGCGGACCCGGTCGCCGCAGGCCGCGCAGGTGACCACCGGCACCATCTCGTGGCCGCAGACGTGCTCGATCACCATGGGGCGGTCGTCGTCCCTGCGCAGATGGCGGTCGCCCCACGCCATGAGCGTCATCAGGACCGGCTCCAGTTCGAGCCCCGCCTGTGTGGGCCGGTACTCGAAGCGCTGCGGGCGCTCGCTGTAGGCGCGCTTGGTCAGGATGCCCGCGTCCACCAGGCGGCGCAGCCGGGTGGCCAGGACGTCGCGCGGGGCCCCGATGTTGCGCACCAGCTGATCGAAGCGGCCGTTGCCGAGGCACACCTCCCGCAGCACGAGCAGGGAGTACTTCTCACCCACGAGCGCCAGGGTGTCGGCGATGGAGCAGGGACGCGGGTCTTTGGTGGAGGCGGCCATGCCGTTCAGTCTAGGCGAGGGTTTGATTTTCCAACTTACAGAGCTATGGTGAGTTCAGATTTCCTACTCACCGGTAATCGCCGCGTCCGGCGGACCGGTACCGCCCGGCGGCCAAGGAGGCCCGCACATGCGTGACGCAGTCATCGTCGAAGCCGTACGCACCCCGATCGGCAAGGGCAAGCCGAACGGTTCGCTCGCCCACGTGCACCCCGTCGAACTCCTCGCCCACACCCTGCGCACCCTCGTCGAGCGCTCCGGCGTCGACCCGGCGTTGATCGACGACGTCATCGGCGGCACCGTCGACCAGGTCGGCGAGCAGGCCATGAACACCACCCGCTACGCCGCCCTGTCGGCGGGCTTCCCCGAGACGGTCCCCGCGACCACGGTCGACCGGCAGTGCGGCTCCTCCCAGCAGGCCGTGCACTTCGCCGCGCAGGGCGTCATCTCCGGCGCGTACGACCTCGTCGTCGCCTGCGGAGTCGAGTCGATGAGCCGGGTGCCGATGTGGTCGAACGTGCCGCCCGGCAAGGACCCCTTCGGCCCCGGCATCGCCGAGCGCTACCCCGAGGGCCTCGTCCCGCAGGGCATCAGCGCGGAACTCATCGCCGCCAAGTGGTCGATCACCCGCGAGCAGATGGACGCCTTCGCCGTCTCCTCCCATCACAGGGCGGCCGAGGCCTGGGGGAGGGGCCTCTTCGACGCGGAGACCGCACCCCTGGACGGCGTCTCGCGCGACGAGTGCGTACGGCCGGACAGCACGGCGGAGGTCCTCGCCGGTCTGAGGTCCGCCTACTACGACCCGGCCTTCGCCGAGCGGTTCCCGCAGATCGAGTGGAACGTCACGGCGGGCAACGCCAGCCCGGTCAACGACGGCGCCTCGGCCGTGCTGATCACCTCCGGCGAGACCGCCGCCCGCCTCGGTCTGCGCCCGCTCGCCCGCCTGCACAGCTTCGCCGTGACCGGCTCCGACCCGCTGCTGATGCTCACCGGCGTCATCCCGGCGACCGAGAAGGTGCTGCGCAGGGCGGGCCTGTCCCTCGACGACATCGACCTCTTCGAGGTCAACGAGGCGTTCTCCAGCGTCGTCCTGGCCTGGCGGCAGGAGACCGGCGCCGATCTCGCCAAGGTCAACGTGCACGGCGGCGCGATCGCGCTCGGTCACCCGCTCGGCGCGAGCGGGACCCGTCTGACGACGACCCTGGTGCACGCGATGCGCGAACGCGGCGCCCGCTACGCCCTGCAGACGATGTGCGAGGCGGGCGGACTGGCCAACGCGATGGTGCTGGAGTCCGTGTGACGGGTGCGGGCGGGTGATTCGTGCGGGCGGGCCACCCGCGCGGGCGGGCCACCCGCGTGCGCGGGTGATTCCGGGTGGGCCGGTGGGCCGGTGGGGGTCCGGTCCGTGTGATCCGTGGGCCGGGTCAGCGGGCCCGCAGGTGGTGGCGTTTGCGCCACGCCACCACCGCGCCCGCCAGCGCCGGCAGGGCGATGCCCGCCACCGCGATCAGGAAGACCGGGGAGGTCGGGGACGAGGCGCTGGCCCCGGCGACGACGTAGGCGGCCGTGTTCGGGATCGAGCCGAGCCCGGTCGCGGCCAGGAACGGCAGCCAGCCCATGCGCGAGACGGCGGCGCAGTAGTTCGCGGCCCAGAACGGCACTCCCGGGAACAGCCGGGCCGCCAGCATCGAGCGCAGCCCGTGCCGGCTCAACTGGCCGTCCGCGGCCTGCAGAAGCCGCCCTCGCAGGAGTGGCCGCAGCGCGTCCTGGCCGAGGATCCGGCCGAGTCCGAAGGCGAGCCCCGCGCCCAGCACGGTGCCCCCCAGTGCCGCGCCCAGGCCGAGCTGAGAGCCGAACAGCGCGCCGGCGGCCAGGTTCAGCAGCGGCCGCGGCACGAACGCCACCGTGCACAGCCCGTACGCGACCGCGAAGACGAGCGCCGCCGTGGCGCCGCCCAGTTGGGGCGGCCAGCCGTCCGCGAGCAGCTTCTGCGGTTCGAAGAGCAGCACGCTCGACGCGGCGGCCGCGAGCAGCGCGACCAGCAGCGAGAAACGGGACCACGGGGACAGCAGCACTCTCGTGCAGCGCGCGACGGGACCGGCGGGCGCGGGCGAGGGGGCGGCGAGGGCGGGCACGGAGACGGGGACGGCGAGCTCCGTCGCGGCGGCCCGGGGAGAGGCCGTGGCGGTGCCCCCAGAGCGGGTGGTGGCATCGAGCATCCGGCGACACTAACCGACACATGCGTGTGATCGCCGTATGGTTCGTCTCATGACCGTCACAGGTGCGGAAACGGTCGGTGTACCGCCCAGCGCACTCGCCGACGCCGTACTGGAGCGGCTGACCGCCGCTTACGCCGCCGGGGCCGATCCGGCCCGGGCGGCGGCCATGCGCGCGTACATGAAGGACGTGGCGCCCTTCCTGGGCCTGTCGACGCCCGAGCGGCGGACCCTGTCGCGTGCCGTCCTGGCGGGCACGCCCCGCCCCGACGAGACGGACTGCACGGCGATCGCCCTGCGCTGCTGGGCGCTGCCGCAGCGCGAGTACCACTACTTCGCCGTCGACTACCTCCGCCGGCACGTCGGACGCTGCGGCTCCGCGTTCCTGCCGGTGGCTCGCCACCTCGTCACCACCGTCCCCTGGTGGGACACCGTCGACCCGCTCGCCGCGCACGTCGTCGGCGCCCTCGTCGCCGCCGACCCCCGGCTCACCGCCGCGATGGACGCCTGGGTCGCCGACGACGACCTCTGGCTCGTCCGCACCGCCCTCCTCCACCAACTCCGCTCCAGGAAGAGCACCGACGCCGACCGCCTCTTCGCCCACTGCCTGCGCCAGGCCGGCCACCCGGACTTCTTCGTCCGCAAGGCGATCGGCTGGGCCCTGCGCGAGTACGCCAGGACCGACCCCGAGGCCGTCCGCGCCTTCCTGGACCGCGAGGGGCACCGGTTCGCGCCGCTGTCGGTGCGGGAGGCGCTGAGGAACATCGGGGCCTGAGCACGTCTCACGGCCGCCGACGGGGCGCCTCGTCGCCGGGGTGCCGGGGCTGCCGAAGTGGAAGGGGACCGCGAGGTGGTCGGCCAGGGCCCGGCCCTGTGGTGAAAACCATTCGACACCGGTCGAACCGTCGGCGAGGATCACTCGCATGTTCCGGTACGCCTTCCTCCTCGCAGCATCCGCCGTCGCGGATGCCCCGAAGGCTGCCGTCCCCGTTCTCGTGGCCGCTGTCGACGGCGCCCGAAGCTGACCCTCTCCGGATCGTCCGGCGGACCCCGCAGGGGGAGGGTCGGCGAGTTCCCAGGGGTCCCCGTCCCGGCCGGCGTCCCGCCGCAACCGGGGCCCTCACTCGGCACTTCCTGAGACGCTTCGAGGTATCGCCATGCCCAAGACGGCATACGTGCGCACCAAACCGCACCTGAACATCGGCACGATGGGCCACGTCGACCACGGCAAGACCACCCTGACCGCCGCCATCACCAAGGTCCTTGCCGAGCGCGGCGCCGGCACCTTCGTGCCCTTCGACCGCATCGACCGCGCCCCCGAGGAGGCGGCGCGCGGCATCACCATCAACATCGCGCACGTCGAGTACGAGACCGACACCCGGCACTACGCGCACGTCGACATGCCGGGCCACGCCGACTACGTCAAGAACATGGTCACCGGGGCCGCGCAGCTCGACGGGGCGATCCTCGTCGTCTCCGCGCTCGACGGGATCATGCCGCAGACCGCCGAACACGTCCTGCTCGCCCGGCAGGTGGGCGTCGACCACATCGTCGTCGCCCTCAACAAGGCCGACGCCGTCGACGACGGCGAGGACGCCGTGCTCACCGACCTCGTCGAGCTGGAGGTCCGCGACCTGCTCACCCGGCACGGCTACGGCGGTGACTCCGCGCCCGTCGTCCGGGTCTCCGGGCTGAAGGCCCTGGAGGGCGACCCGCGGTGGACGGCGTCCATCGAGGCGCTGCTCGACGCGGTCGACACCTACGTGCCGATGCCCGAGCGGTACGTGGACGCGCCGTTCCTGCTGCCCGTGGAGAACGTGCTCACCATCACCGGCCGGGGGACCGTCGTCACCGGCGCGGTCGAGCGGGGCACGGTACGGATCGGTGACCGGGTCGAGGTGCTCGGTGCCGGCCTGGACACCGTGGTGACCGGCCTGGAGACCTTCGGCAAGCCGATGGACGAGGCGCAGGCCGGGGACAACGTGGCGCTGCTGCTGCGGGGCGTGCCGCGGGACGCCGTCCGGCGGGGGCACGTGGTGGCCGCGCCGGGCAGCGTGGTGCCGCGACGGCGGTTCACGGCGCGGGTGTACGTCCTGTCGGCGGGGGAGGGCGGGCGCTCGACGCCCGTCGCCACCGGGTACCGGCCGCAGTTCTACATCCGTACGGCGGACGTGGTCGGGTCCGTGGACCTGGGGGAGGCCGCCGTCGCGCGGCCCGGGGACACGGTGGCCGTGAGCGTCGAGCTGGGGCGTGAGGTCCCCCTGGAGCCCGGGCTCGGGTTCGCCGTCCGCGAGGGCGGGCGGACCGTCGGAGCGGGGACGGTGACCGCCGTCGAGTGACGGCGGGGCGCCGTGCGCGGGGGCCGCGGGCCGGCTGTGGCCGGTCGCGCGGTCCCCGCGCGTCCCCGGGGGCGCTTCCCGGCGGGCGTGGCGGACGGGCTCGCCCCGGCACAATGGGACGGTGAACGACGAGCCCATACCCGTCACCCGAGCCGTCGACCACGGCACCGCCAAGCTGATGCCGGACGTCGACCGGGAGCGGGCGTGGCTGCTGACGGTCGACGGGGCGCCGCAGTCGTACGTCGACCTGGACGAGCCGACGTACCTGGAGTTCGAGTACGCGCGTCGGCTCGGGCACGTCCTGGACACCGTCGCCGAGGCGGGGCGGCCCCTGGACGTGCTGCACCTCGGCGGCGGGGCGCTCACCCTGCCCCGGTACGTGGCGGCGACCCGGCCCGGTTCCCGGCAGGACGTCGTCGAGGCCGACCGCGCACTGCTGGAGCTGGTGGCCGAGCACCTGCCGGTCCCGGCCGGCACCGGCATCACCCTGCACGCCGCCGACGCGCGGGTCTGGCTGGAAGCGGCCCCGGCCGACTCCGCCGACGTCCTCGTCGCCGACGTCTTCGGCGGCTCCCGCGTCCCCGCCCACCTGACGTCCCTCGCCTACGCCCGCCAGGCCGGACGCGTCCTGCGCGCCGACGGCGTCTACCTGGCGAACCTCGCGGACGCGGCGCCGTTCGCCTTCCTGCGATCCCAACTCGCCACCTTCTCGGCGGTGTTCGAGGAACTCGCGCTGATCGCCGAGCCGGCGGTGCTGCGTGGCCGCCGCTTCGGCAACGCGGTCCTCGTCGCCGCCCACCACCCCCTCGACATCACCCCCCTGGCCCGCCGCACCGCCTCCGACGCCTTCCCGGCCCGCGTCGAACACGGGCCCGCCCTGCGGGACTTCGTCGGCGATGCCCCGCCGGTGCGGGACGAGGAGGCGGTACCGTCACCCGTACCGCCCGAGGGCGCGTTCGGGATCGGCTGAGCCGGAGCAGGCGGACGCGGGTCGCCCACGGCGCCGGGTCGGGTACGGCGCCGGGGCGCGCTGTCCCGGCACCCGTTCCACCCGGTCTCCTAAGAGGTCGAGCCGCCGCGCACGGCGTCCGCCTCCCCGACGGCCGCCGCCGGGCCGCCCCCGCCCGCCGCGTCGTCCGGCGTGCCTCCGGCCACCGGCTTCGTGCGACGCGTCAGGTTCCGTACGTCGGGTACGCACAGGACCGCCGCCGTCACCAGGACGACCAGGACGGCGCACCCCCACAGCGAGGCCGTGCGGCCGAAGACGGACTCCGACGGGCCGGCCAGAGCCATCGCCAGGGGGACCAGGGCGACCGAGCCGAACCAGTCGTAGGCCGAGACGCGGGACAGCTTGTCCTCGGGGATCTCCTGGTGGAGAGCGGTCATCCAGGAGACGCCGAACACCTCGAGGGTGACACCGGTCAGGAACATCACCGCGCACAGGACACCGACGGGCGCGGGCACGGCGAGCGCGGCGGACGGCAGGGCCAGCGGGAAGACGCACAGAGTGCCGACGAAGAGCAGGCGGCGGGGTTTCCAGCGGGTCATCACGACGGCGCCGGCCACCGTGCCCGCGCCGAAGAAGCCGAGGGCAAGCCCCCACGGTCCCGCTCCGCCCAGATGGTCCCGGGCGACGAGGGGGCCGTACACCGCGTCGGCGGCTCCGACGACGGCGTTCGCGATGGAGAACTGGAGCACGATCCCCCACAGCCAGGGGCGGCCGCTGAACTCCCGCCAGCCCTCCCGGAGGTCGGCGAGCATGCCGCCGCCCCGCCCGCGCGCCGGGATGTGGCTCACGTCGAGGAAGGCGCGCAGGGCCCCGGCGCACGCGAACGCGGCGGCGTCCGCGGCCAGGACCCAGCCCGGTCCGGTCACGGCGACCATCGCGCCGCCGAGCGCCGCGCCGCCGAGGGCCGCGCCCTGCATCGCCATCCGGAACACCGCGAACGCCCGCCCGGCCTGCTCACCCTTTACGGAGGACATCAGCATGCCCTCCGCGGCCGGGCTGAAGAACGCCTGGCCGGTGCCGCCGAGGGCGGTCAGCAGCATCATCTGCCACAGCTGGGGTTCGCCCGCGAGCACGAGCGCGGCGAACGCGGCCTGGGAGAGGCAGTTGAGGGCGTTGGCCGCGACCATCACCCGGTGCCGTGGCAGCCGGTCGGCGACCGCGCCGCCGATCAGCAGGAACAGCACCAGCGGCAGCGTGCGGGCCGCGGCCACCAGACCGACGTCGCCGCCGTCGCCCCCCGTCTCGAGGACGGCGAACGCGGCGGCGATGAGGGCGCCCTGACTGCCGAGGCTCGTGATGAAGGCGGCGGCGGTCAGCAGGCTGTAGTTACGGCCCGCCCAGGCGGGTCTGCGCAGGCGGCGGGTGTCGGCGGCTGAGGTCACCGGCCGACTATGGCCGCCCGGACACCGATCTGCCAAACCGGTGACCCGCCGCTCCGCGGGGCCGGAGGTCAGCCCTCCGTGGGCTCGCCGTGCAGCCGCACGGTGCTGAGGATCTGCATGATCGTCGCGTTCGGCAGTTCGCCCTTCACGCCCTTGGCCGTGTACAGGTTCCAGGAGACGTAGTCGCCCTTGGAGTTCTTGAAGCCGAACGTGATCGCCTTGCCGTCGCTGGCGCACTTGCCCGTCTGGGGCGTGTTCGTCGACTGGGCCCACGCGTAGCTGCCCTTGATGCCCGAGGCGGTGGTGTAGGAAGTGGCCTTCTCGTCGAAGGAGATGCTCTTCTTGTCCGGCTGCGTGTAGCCGCCGAACACCCACCAGGCCGGCGTGTTGATCGCGATCTCGTCGGTGTTCTTGGCCCCTTCGGCACCCTTGGTGCCGACGATGGCGAGCGCGGTGTCGTCGGTCTTGCCGTCCTTGTCGTCGTCCTCCGTGCACCACTTCGACTTGTACTCGGCGGTGCCCGACTGGATGATCGAGTCGTAGCCGTCGGGCTGCTCCTTGTCCTCCCACTCGAAGCCCTGGCTGAGCGTCGGAGACTGGACCTCCCAGTCCGCCGGCACGTCGAAGGCGACGCCCCGCTTGGGGTTCACCACGACCTTCCAGCCCGCCACGGTCGGCTGCAGCGTCTCGGTGGCGCGCGGGTTGTCGTCCGTGCCGGTCGACGACGAGGCCGAGCCGCTCGGCTCGGTGGACACGGTGGGGCTCTTGCTGCCCTTGCCGGTCACCTCGACCGGATCCTCGTCGCCGCCGAGCACCAAAAACCCGGTGACGCCTGCGGCCACGACGACGGCCACGGCCGCCACGATCGCGATCAGCTTCGTCCGGTTGCCACCGCCTCCTCCACCGGTCTGCGGCGGGCCCGCGGGCGCCGGGGTGCCCCACTGCGCCGTCTGCGCGTAGGGGTTGGGCTGCGGTGGGAAGCCCGGTTGCTGATAGGGATTCGGCTGCTGGTATCCCGGCTGCTGGTACGGATTGTTCTGCGCCTGCGGGTTCTGCTCTCCCCCGGGCGGCTGCTGTCCTGGCCACATGGCCAGAAACCCTAGTGCCGCCAGGGACACGTTTCGGTCACCACCCCTTGTCAGGGACGTACCGAATCAGGACGTGGCGGGCGTGAGCACGCGCACGTCGTCCCGATCTGACGGACGGCCGCGTCCGGGTCCCGGTCGCCGACCCCCGCGGCACCGGGGAACGACCACGAGGCCGGGTCTCGGTCCGGGGTCTCGAGGGCGAACCAGGTGGCCCTGTCGTGGGAGTCGCACCCGCCCTTCTCGGGCCGCCCCGGAGGACCGCGAGGCGGCGACGCTGCCGGTGAGGCCGGAGATGGTGAAAGAGGGTGCCGGACCGGTGATCGCCAGGGGGCCGGGGGAGCGGGCGCCGGGCAGCCGGCGTACGGCGATCGGCACACCGCTCTGGCGGGTGCTGCTACTCGTGGGTAACATCGCCCTCATGAGCGCAGACCAGATGTCCATCGGCGAGATGCTCGCCGCCACGGTGCCCATGGCCCGGACCCTGAACCTCGAGTTCCTCGAGACCAGCCCGGAGAAGGCCGTGGTGGCCCTGCCGGACCAGAGCGAGTACCACAACCACGTGGGCGGGCCGCACGCCGGGGCGATGTTCACGCTCGGCGAGTCCGCCAGCGGCGCGATCGTCCTCGCCGCCTTCGGCGACCAGCTCTCGCGGGCCGTGCCGCTCGCCGTCAGCGCCGAGATCGCGTACCGGAAGCTCGCGATGGGCGCCGTCACCGCCACCGCGACCCTCGGCCGCCCGGCCGCCGAGGTCGTCGCCCAGCTCGACGCGGGCGAGCGCCCCGAGTTCCCGGTGACGATCGAGATCCGCCGGGGCGACGGGGCGGTGACCGGCGAGATGACCGTGGTGTGGACCCTGCGCCCCAACGGCTGAGCCGGATCCGGCGTACGGGCTGGGGTGCGGCTCTCGCCGGGTGCGGCTGAGTCGGAACCGGTGTCCGCGCCGGGGTGCGGCACTCCCTCCCCGAGCCAGGGCGGCCCCGTCCGCGTCCGGCCCGCCCGCATCAGGCCCCGTCCGCCGTGGCGCAGGCCCCATGGTGTCCGCCGTGGCGCAGGCCCCACGGTGTCCGCCGTGGCGCCAGGCCTCGACGGCGTCCGCCGCGAGAGCGGGGCCCCTTCGTCACGCCGCCAGTCGTTCGTGCCCCGTGCGCTCCTCCGCCTGCTCCAGTCCGGCAACGAACTCCTTGAGCCAGGCCACGAATCCGGGCCCGAGGTCGGGGCGGTCGCAGGCCAGGCGGACCACCGTGCGGAGGTAGTCGGCCTTGTCGCCGGTGTCGTAGCGGCGGCCGGAGAAGACGACGCCGTGTACGGTGCCGCCCGCGGCCAGTTCCTGGAGGGCGTCGGTGAGCTGGATCTCACCGCCGCGGCCCGGCGCGGTGCGCTCGAGGACGTCGAAGACGGCCGGGTCGAGGACGTAGCGGCCGATGACGGCGTACCGGCTCGGTGCCTCCTCGCGGGCGGGCTTCTCCACCAGGCCGGTGACGCGGACCAACCCCTCCTCCCCGGAGGGCTCCACCGCCGCACAGCCGTAGAGGTGGACCTGCTCCGGCGGGACCTCCATCAGCGCGACCACGCTGCCGGCGTACCGGTCGCGGACCTCCAGCATCCTGCTGAGCAGCGTCTCGCGCGGGTCGATGAGGTCGTCGCCCAGGAGGACGGCGAACGGCTGGTCGCCCACGTGGTGGCGGGCGCACAGCACCGCGTGGCCGAGGCCGAGCGGGTCGCCCTGCCGGATGTGGTGGATGTCGGCCAGGCGGGCCGGGTCGCGCACCGCGTCCAGTCGCACGGTGTCGCCCTTGGCCGCGAGGGCCTGCTCCAGTTCGAAGGCGTGGTCGAAGTGGTCCTCGATGGCCCGCTTGTGGCGGCCGGTGACCATCAGGACGTCGTCCAGGCCGGCCGCGGCGGCCTCCTCGACGACGTACTGGATGGCCGGCTTGTCGACGACCGGGAGCATCTCCTTCGGGGTCGCCTTCGTCGCGGGCAGGAAGCGGGTGCCGAGGCCGGCCGCCGGGACGACCGCCTTGCGGACGACGCGGGCGGACGGGGTGACGGGGGAGGAGTGGGGGGCGTTCATGGCGACCAGGGTGGACCACGGGGATGGGAGAACCCCGGGAGTCACCTCGGAGACGCCTGTGGGACGGGCGCGCAGGAGGACATTCGGTGTGTCAGCCGCCTTTGCCCGCACACGAGTTGGCGGCGGTACTCCGGTGACATTTTCGAATGGGGGTACGGATACCGCCGGTAACTTATCTGTACAGCGCTTGCTTTGAATCGAGGCCGCTCGAACTCCTTGTTTCCTGTGAGGCGTGTGTGCGAAGGTGAGCCTCCCCGCGGGCCGGTCGGATCGGACATCGGAGCTGGTCAGGCCAGAAGTACGCACCAGTCAACGCACCCAATCAGGCACTTGCTTTCCGGCGAAGGCGTATTGCGCGTGCCGCTCGTCGGCGGAAGGAAATGGTTCCGTGCAGCCCCCCAACCCCCCACGCCCGCCCTACCCGCCCCGCCCCGGATGGGTCCCCGGCGATTCCGACCGCGACCTCGCCGCCCGGCTCGGCACGGACGGCAACGCCCGCGCCGTCGCCCTGCTGCTGGCCCGGCACTGGCGGGCCGCGCACGACTACGCCACCGTCTGTCTCGCCGGACCCGAGGACTCGGGGCGGCTCGTGGCCGCCGCCGCGTTCCACGAGGTGTTCGGGCGGCTGGCGAACGGCCGCACCGACGGCGCCCTGCGCCCCCAGCTCCTCGTCACCGTGCGCGACACGGTTCGCGCATGGGCCGGGGCGGAGGGTGTGGTCGCCGTCCTGCCGGAGCTGCGCAAGACCGTCGGTGGCCGCGGACTGCGCGCCGCGCGGCCCGCGACACCGGAAAGGCGACAACTCGCCGAGCGCGCTTTCCGGTCCCTGCCGGCCGCCTCCCAATGCCTCCTGTGGCATACGGAGGTCGAGGCCGAGCCCATAACCGTACCGGCCGGTCTGCTGGGCGTGGACGACATCACCGCGGCGGCCGGTCTGGAACGCGCCCGCGAGCAATTCCGCAATGGCTGCGTACGCGCCCACCGGGAACTGGCGCCGACGACCGAATGCCGCTTCTACAACCGCCTTCTCGACGTTCCCCTGCGCCGCGGCGGAACGCTGCTGCCCGATGTCCGGCAGCATCTCGCCCAGTGCCGCCACTGCCGTCACGCCGCCGAACAACTCAGCCATTTCGACGACGGTCTGGACGTCCTCCTCGCCGAGACCGTCCTCGGCTGGGGCGCCCGCCGCTACCTCGACTCCCGCCCCGGACGCGCGACCGCCGAGGCCGGCGCCCGGTCCGCCCGGCCCTCGGCGGTACGCCCGGTCGGCGGCCGCCACCGCACCACCTCGGCCGGTCTGCTCGACCTGCCCGGCCGGCGCTCCAAGGCCGTGCTGGTCGGCGTCGGCCTGACCTCCCTCGCCCTGCTCGCGACCGTGCTCGTGGCCCGCGGCTGGTCCGAGGACAACGGTGTCGCCGACCCCCGGGCCACCTGGGGCGCACCCGCCGGCGGCACCGGCCCGGGCATCCCCGACGACCCTGCCGCCACCGGCTTCTCCACCGGCTCCACCGGCTCCTCCACCGGCTCCTCCTCGGCGGCCTCCGCCGCCCGCCCGGCCGGCACCGCCCACGGCAGACTGCGCAGCACCGCCGAGGACCTGTGCCTCGACACGGCCGACGGGCGGATCGAGGCCGGTGCCCCGGCCGTCCTGGCGGCCTGCTCCTCGGCCCCCTCGCAGCAGTGGTCGTACCAGGAGGACGGGCTGCTGCGCAGCACCACCGCCCCGGCCCTCTGCCTGGCCGCCGACCCGGACCGCGCGACAGCCGCCCTGGACGGGTGCGTGGTGCACGCGGGTGAGGTCTTCTTCGACCTGACCGTCCGCGGGGAGCTCCTGCTGCGGCGGAGCGACGGCGGCCAGGTCGTCGCGCCCGGCACGGGCCGGTCGCGGACGGACGTCGTCGTCGCGGACCGGGACGGCTCCGAGGGGCAGCGGTGGGTGTTCGACGCGGCCGTCGCGGCGAAGGGCGCGCCCCTTCCGGACGGGAACGACCCGGTGCGACCGTCCCTCCCGGCACCGGCCCCGGAGCGGCCGGCACCGCCCGGCGTCCCGGCACAACCCCGCGACACCGTACCGTCCCCGCCCCCGGCCGCCTCTGTGCCGCCCGCCGCCCCGGAGTACGAGCAGCGGTTCGCGCGGGTGGGATGCTGCGAGGCGACCGATCCGGGCGGGTCGGCCGGCTCCCGCTCCGGGCCGGCCGGCGCGCTCGACGACGTGCTGAGTGCCACTGTCACGGGAGTGACGACGGCCCTCGGCCGGTGAGGAGGGGGCCGTCCTCCCGGATCGAGCCGGGTGCACCGGCCGACCCGGTAGGCTTCCCGTGCGCCCGCTCGCGGCGCGCGCTGGTGGTACCGGGGCAGACCCGGGAACAGCGAAGCCAATCGGGAGGAATCGGCGGTGCACGTCCAGGAGTGGCTCGAGGCCGTACCCGCGGTCAGTATCTACGCGCTGGTCGGTCTGGTCATCGGTCTGGAGAGCCTGGGCATCCCGCTGCCGGGCGAGATCATCCTCGTGTCCTCGGCGCTGCTCGCCTCCCAGCACGGCGAGATCGACCCGTTCGTCCTCGGCACCTGCGCCACCGCCGGCGCGGTGATCGGTGACTCCATCGGCTACGCCATCGGCCGCAGGGGTGGACGCCCGCTGCTGGCCTGGCTCGGGAAGAAGTTCCCACGGCACTTCGGCGAGGCGCACATCGCCACGGCGGAGCGGTCCTTCGAGAAGTGGGGCATGTGGGCCGTCTTCTTCGGCCGCTTCATCGCCCTGCTGCGCATCTTCGCGGGCCCGCTCGCCGGCGTGCTGCGCATGCCGTACTGGAAGTTCTTCATCGCCAACGTCCTCGGCGGGATCCTGTGGGCGGGCGGTACGACGGCCGTCATCTACTACGTCGGTGTCGTCGCCGAGTCCTGGCTGAAGAGGTTCTCCTGGCTGGGGCTGGTGGCGGCCGTCCTCATCGGCCTCACGTCGATGCTGGTGCTCAAGCGCAAGGCCAAGAAGATGCAGGGCGCCGAGCAGGAGCCCGTCGTGGACGCGGAGAAGGAGCCCGCCGTGGAAGCGGAGAAGGTGCCCGCCGCCGAGTAGCCGGGTGCGGGCCGCCCGCCCCGGGGCCTGTCCGGCATGATCCGCCGGACAGGCCCTAAGAGCTCCGGACAAAAGGAGCGCCCGGCTCGCGGCGTCCGGCACGCACGCTCGCCGCGTTGCCGGAAGGCCCTGGTAGCTCCGCTGCGAGGACCTTCCGGCGCCTTGCGATCGCACGCACCGGACGCCGCGAGCTGATCGGACTCCCCTTTTGTCCGGAGCCCTAAGCGTGAACCTCCCGGTGTGCCTTGGCCAGGTCCGCGTACAGCGTCCCGTTCAGCGTGAGACCCTGCCGTTCCTCCTCGCTCAGCTCCCGCCTGACCTTGGCGGGCACCCCCGCCACCAGGGACCCCGGAGGCACCTGCATCCCCTGCGGCACCAGCGCCTGCGCGGCGACCAGTGAACCCGCACCGATCACCGCGCCGTTCAGCACCGTCGCCCCCATCCCGATCAGGCAGTCGTCGCCCACGGTCGCCCCGTGGACGACGGCGTTGTGGCCGACGGAGACCCGCTCGCCGATCGTGACGGGGAAACCGGGGTCGGCGTGAAGGGTGCAGTTGTCCTGGATGTTGCTCCGCGCGCCGACCGAGATCCGCTCGACATCGCCGCGGACCACCGCGCCGTACCACACGCTCGCGCCCGCTTCCAGGGTCACGTCCCCGATCACCGAGGACGTGGGCGCCACGAAGGCCTCCTCGTGGATGTCGGGTTCCCTGCCGCCGATGCCCGTGATCAGCGCCTTGTGCGTCATCACCGTCTCCTCTTCGCCGCGGTACACCGGCACCGTACGCCACCCGGTGGGGTGAAGATCACAGGGCTGGCGCGTCCTGGGGGCGGTGCCCGCTGAGTACCGTGAGCGGGTGCCGAAGCGCAAGAACACGTTCTCATCATGGCGGCGCCGCCTCGCGCAGCGCGCGGTCCACGCGGGCTGGGCCTGGGTCCAGCGCACCGGCTCGGTCACCGCCGAGCACCCCGGCCGCTTCCGCTTCGGCGCGATGGGTACCGGTACCCGGCTCGCCTTCCCGCTCGGCACGGTCTTCGGTGAACCCTGGATCCACCTCGGCGCGCACTGCATCGTCGGCGAGCAGGTCACACTGACGGCCGGTCTGATGCCCGACCTCGACCTCGGCCCCGACCCGATCCTGCGCATCGGCGACGGGGTGGTCCTGGGCCGCGGCAGCCACGTCATCGCCGACACCACGGTCACCATCGGCAGTGACTGCTACTTCGGGCCGTACGTCTACGTGACCTCCACCAACCACTCCTACGACGACCCGCACGAGCCCATCGGGAAGCAGTGGCCGCGGATGGAGCCCGTGGAGATCGGGACGGGGTGCTGGATCGGCACCGGGGCCGTCATCCTGCCGGGGGCGCGGATCGGGCGGAACGTCGTCGTGGCGGCCGGGGCCGTGGTGCGCGGGACCGTGCCCGACCACGCGGTGGTGGCGGGGGCGCCCGCCCGGGTCGTACGGCGTTGGACGCCCGCCGAGGGCTGGCAGCCGCCGCTGCGCACTCCGCCGCCGGTGCCGATCCCCGACGGGGTCACCTCGGACCAGCTGGTGGCGCTGTCGGGGCTGGACGAGACGTCGGCGGCGCGGCTGGCCGAGCTGGAGCCCGAGGGCTGACTCAGCCCGTCGCCAGCAGCACCGTGCCCACCAGGGCCAGACCCGCGCCCGCCGCCTGGATCGCGCGCAGCCGCTCACGCAGGAAGCCGCGGGCGGCCAGGGCGGTCACCACCGGGTAGAGCGAGGCGAGCACGGCGGCCACGGTGACCGGGCCGTGCTGGGCGGCGATCGCGTACGTGCCGTTCGCGGCGACGTCGGCCAGCCCGACGAAGGCGAACGCCGGCAGCGCTCTCCGGGGCAGCCCCTGCCCGGAGAGCGCGGGCGCCCCGCGCCGTACGGCGACGTACAGGGCCGCGCCACCCACGGCGACGTTGGTCACGCGCTGCACGAAGAGGGCGAGGAGGAGGCCGGTGACGGTGGTCGAGGCCTCGGTGATCAGGGTGAACACGGCGCCGAAGCCGAGGGCGGCGACCAGGGTGAGCAGAACGGCCCGGCGCTGCACCGGGGCACCCCGCAGCTGCGGGCCGCCCGCCAGGACGACGCCGAGCACCGCGACCGCGATGCCCGCCACCTGGATCAGCCCCGGGCGCTCGCCGAGGAACAGGCCGACCGAGACCGGCACGGCCACGCTCAGGGTGGCCAGCGGGGAGACGACCCCCATCGGACCGAGCGCCAGCGCCTGGTAGAAGCAGAGCAGCGCGACCGGGCCCACCACGCCGGCCGCGACCGCGAACCAGAGGCGGGGACCGGCCTCGCTCCAGCCGCCGGTGGCGAGCACGACCGCGCCCAGGACGACCGCCGCGATCGTCTGGGAGACGACGACCACCGTCAGGGCCGGGGTGCGCCGCGTCAGCAGCCCGCCGCCGAAGTCGGCCAGCCCCCACAGAAGGCTCGTGGCCAGGGCGAAGAGTGCTGTCACGGAAGCCTCGCAGTACAGTTCGGTGCACGATCGGGTACACCACACCGTAGTGCAGGACAGTGAACCCTGTCATCCAGCATATTGGACTCCAGAAGTGGACGGAACGTGTCGGACCTCGACCTGCTGACCCAGTCCCTGGCGCGCAACGTCAAGCACTGGCGGGCGGTGCGCGGCTTCACCCTGGACGTGCTCGCCGCCCGGGCCGGTGTCAGCCGGGGAATGCTCATCCAGATCGAGCAGGCCCGCACCAATCCGAGCATCGGCACGGTGGTGAAGATCGGGGACGCGCTCGGCGTCAGCATCACCACCCTGCTCGACTACGAGCGGGGGCCGAAGGTCCGCGTGGTCCCCGCCGAGCGGGCCGTACGGCTGTGGCACACCGACGCCGGAAGCTACAACCGGCTCCTCGCGGGCACGGAGGCGCCCGGACCGCTGGAGATGTGGGACTGGCGGCTGATGCCGGGCGAGAGCAGCCCGTCCGAACCCCATCCCGACGGCACCGTCGAGCTGGTCCATGTCACCGCGGGCGAGCTGACGCTCACCGTGGAGGGCGAGGAGTACCGCGTCCCGGCCGGCGCCAGCGCCTCCTTCGAGGCCAACGTGCCGCACCGGTACGGCAATCGCGGTGACCTGCCGATGGAGATGGTGATGGCCGTCTCGGTGCCGCCCGTGCACTGAGACGTCGGTACGACGGGCGGGCGGACCTTGTTACCGTGCGGCCATGGACGCACCCATCGGCCGCTTCGACGACCCCCGCCCCGCCCCCGACTGCCTCGACGAGCTGACCCGCCCGGTCGCCGACGCCGTACGCCAATGGCGCGGCAGCGTCCCCGCCGACCAGATCGTCTACGTCGACACCGACCCGCGGTGGGCCGACACCGCCACATTCGTCGAGCACTACGGGCAGGAACTGCTGGAGCAGTCGGCGAACTGCGTCGTCGTCGCGGCCAAGCGCGGCGGCGAGACCACCCTCGCCGCGTGTGTCGTGCTCTCCACCACCCGGGTCGACGTCAACGGCGTGGTGCGCCGCCGGCTCGACGCCCGCAAGGCGTCGTTCGCCCCCATGGACACCGCCGTGGGCGAGACCGGCATGGAGTACGGCGGCATCACGCCCCTCGGGCTGCCCGAAGCCTGGCCGGTGCTGGTGGACTCGGCCGTCGTCGACCTGCCGTACGTCCTGGTGGGCAGCGGGCGCCGGCGCGGGAAGCTGCTGGTGCCGGGGAAGGCGCTCGCCGAACTGCCGGGCGCCGTGGTGCTGGAGGGGCTCGGCGTCTGACGGGCGCCGCGGATACGGAAGGGCGCGGCGTCCGAAGGGCGCGGTGGTGCCGGAAGGGCTCGGCGTCCGACGGGCGTCACGCCCTCGCGTGGTGGGCGAGCGTCAGGTGCGGGTCGGCCTGGCCGGGCGCCGGTGCCGGGTCGGCGTGGACCAGCGCGGCCGTCAGCCGCGGTACGGCGTGCAGCAGGGCGTGTTCGGCGTCCACGGCGATCGCGTGCGCCTGCCGTACGGTCGCCTCGCCGTCCACGACGACCGCGACCTCGGCGCGCAGCCGGTGCCCGATCCAGCGCAGCCGCAACTCGCCCACCCCGCGCACCCCTTCGACCGCCCGCAGCGCCCGCTCGGCCCGGTCCACCAGCGCCGGGTCGACGGCGTCCATCACCCGCCGGAACACCTCCCGTGCCGCGTCCCGCAGCACCAGCACGATCGCCGCCGTGATCGCCAGCCCCACGACGGGATCCGCCAGGTGCCACCCCAGTGCCGTTCCTGCGGCGCTCAGCAGCACGGCCAGGGAGGTGAAGCCGTCGGTGCGGGCGTGCAGCCCGTCGGCGACCAGCGCGGCCGAGCCGATCGCGCGGCCGACGCGGATGCGGTAGCGGGCGACCCACTCGTTGCCCGCGAAGCCGACGAGCGCGGCCACCGCGACGGCGGGCAGGTGCTCCACGGGCCGGGGGTCCAGCAGCCGGTCCACGGCCGTCCACCCGGCGAAGGCCGCCGACGCGGCGATGGTCAGCACGATGACCAGGCCCGCGAGGTCCTCCGCCCGCCCGTAGCCGTAGGTGAAGCGGCGGGTGGCGGCCCGCCTGCCCAGCACGAACGCGATCCCCAGCGGTACGGCGGTCAGCGCGTCCGCCGCGTTGTGCACCGTGTCGCCGAGCAGCGCCACCGAGCCGGAGGCCACGACGACGACCGCCTGCGCCAGCGCCGTCACGCCCAGCACCGCCAGCGAGACCCACAGCGCGCGCATGCCGCGGGCCGAGGACTCCAGGGCCCGGTCCAGTTTGTCGGCGGTCTCGTGGGAGTGCGGGGTGAGGAGGTGCGAGAGGCGGTGGCGCAGACCGGGGGAGGGGCGGTGGCGCGGAGGGCCGAGCCGGTGCCGGGGCTCGTGGTGCCCGTGCCCGTGTCCCTGGCCGTGCTCGTGCCGTCGGTGTCCGTGCCCGTCCTTGTGCTGCCGGTGTCCGTGTTCGGGCCCGTCCTCCTGGTGCCCGGGGTGCTCGTGTCCGTGTTCGTGTCCGTGCTCGTGGTGGTCGTGCCGTTCGCTCACGTCGGTCCCCTTCCGGTGCGCCGGGGTGGACGGGGGTCCGCCCACTCCGCCATTATGTGCGTATGAGCGCACGCATGCACCTGTCACCTGCGCATCATGCGCACCCGCGCAGCCCCGGCGAGGAACAGTTCGCCCTCGCGGCCGAGCTGCTCGCCCTGCTCGGCGACCGCACCCGCCTCACCCTGCTGCACGCCCTCACCTCCGGTGAGGCGGACGTGACGACACTGACGGAGGCGTGCGGGGCGGCTCGGCCCGCGGTCAGTCAGCACCTGGCGCGGCTGCGGCTGGCCGGGCTGGTGACCACCCGCAAGGAGGGGCGGCGGGTGGTCTACTCGCTGCGCGACGGCCACCTGCGCCGCCTCGTCGACGAGGCGCTCAACGTGGCCGACCACCGGCTCGGCGACCAGCCGCCGCACGACTGAGGCGGCACCCGGGTCAGTACCGCTCCGCCGTCCCGAGGTACTGCTCCGCGAACGCGGCGGCCGCGGCCGGCGAGGTGAACAGCCGGCGCAGCCGGGCGAGCGCGGTGCCCGTGCGGAACGGATCGCCCGCGGCGGTGCCGTGGTACACCTCGGAGAGCCACTGCGAGAACTCCTGGTAGTCCCACACCCGGCGCAGACACGCCTCCGAGTAGCCGTCCAGGCCGTCGCCCTCACCCTTCGTCAGACACGCGACCAGGGCGTCGCCGAGCAGGAAGGCGTCGTGCAGGGCGAGGTTCATGCCCTTCGCGGCGATGGGCGCGACCAGGTGGGCCGCGTCCCCGGCCAGGAACAACCGCCCGTGGGCCATCGGCTCGACCACGTAGTCGTGCATGTCCAGCACGCGCTTCTCGATCAGCCGCCCCTCGGTGAGCGGCGGTACGCCGGCCGCCCCCAGGCGTTCGTGGAGTTCGGCCCAGACACGCTCGTGGGGCCAGTTCTCCGGGTCGTCGCCGGGCGGGCACTGGAGGTAGTAGCGGGTGACCTCGGGACTGCGGGCCATGTGCCCGGCGAACCCGCGCGGGTGGATGCCGAACAGCACGCAGTCGCAGGACGGCGGTGCCTCGGCGAGCAGCGCCAGCCAGCCTATGCCGTAGTCGTGCCGCGCGATCCGCGCCCGCTCCGGCACCAGCGCGGCCCGGCTGACCCCGCGCGCCCCGTCCGCGCCCACGACGAAGTCGCAGCGCAGCACCCGCCGTTCACCCGTCTCGGGGCAGGTGTACGACACCGACGGGCGGTCCGTGCCGAGGTCGTGCAGGGCCACGTCGCGCACGGCGAAACGGGCGTCCCCGCCGCGCACGTCGACGTACTCGTGGACGAGGTCCGTCACCAGCAGCGGCTGCGGGTAGACGAAGTGATGGCGGCCCGTCAACTCACCGTAGGGGAAGCGGTACCGCTCGCCGCCGAAGCGGAACTCGCAGGCGGTGTGGAGCTGGGCGCGCTCCAGCAGGTTGCCGGCCAGACCGCGCCGTTGGAGCCCGCGCACGGCCCATTCCTCGATGACCCCGGCGCGGGGCCGGCCTTCGACGAACTCACGGGTCTCGGTCTCCAGCACCACGCAGTCGACGTGCGCGGCCCGCAGGACGTTGCCCACCGTCAGGCCGGCGGGTCCGGCACCCACGACGACGACCGGAACGTGCTGCGGCGAGCGGGAGTCGGGGTGGGGCGGGGTGGTGGTCACCCGCACATTATGGGTGCCCCCCGCAGGGGTGTCAGTGCGCCGGCGGCGGCGCTCTGGACCCCGCGCATGCGCCGTCGGAGGGCGCGCGGGCGGCCCGGCAGCCGGGCCGGCCACCACCACCTTCTCCGCGCCGTTTTCGGTCGGAGCCGATGACGGATCCGACCGACGTCCCCACCACCCCGATCAGCCCGATCAGTCCGACATCCGGCGCAGGCCGCCCGGGCTCTCTGCGGATGTCCGGTGGGACATCAGCGCAGGCGGGGAACCTCGATCGCCGGGCAACGGTCCATCACCATGTCCAGGCCCGCCGCACGCGTGCGGTCGTAGGCGGCCTCGTCGACGACACCCAGCTGGAACCAGACCGCCTTGGCGCCCTTGGCGACCGCCTCGTCCGCGACGGCTCCCGCGAGGTCGCTGTTGACGAACACGTCGACGACGTCCACCTCGAAGGGGATGTCCGCGAGCGAGGCGTACCCCTGCTCCCCGTGCACCGTCTCCGCCTTCGGGTGGACGGGCACGACCCGCTTGCCGAAGCGCTGGAGCACCTCGGCGACGCCGTACGCCGCGCGCTGCCTGTTCGTCGACAGGCCCACCACCGCCCAGGTGTCGCCGAGTCCGGTGAGGATCCTGCGGATCGTTGCCTCGTCGCCGTACACCGGCGGCCTCCTCTGGCTCACGGGGAAAAGTGCTGACCTGCTCAACAGCGTACGAGCGGTCCTGATTCCGTGCCGTCGGACCGCGGACGGCCCGTCGTCCGCCTACGCTCGCCCCGTGCTGAGCATCATCGACGCCCGAACCGGCGAGCCCGTCACCGCCGCCCCCGCCCGCCGTGGCCTGACCCGCGTCGAGGCCCACGCCTCGGGGCACGACACCGGCGAGCTCCGTGTCCTCCTCGTCGCCGACCTGCTCGTGCGCGCCCTGGAACTCGGCGGGACGCCCGTCGTCGCGCTGCTCACCGGCGAACGGGCACGGGCGGAACTGCGCACGGCCGGGGCGGCCCTCGGCATCCGGCCCTTCGAGCAGGGGCGGGACCTCGCGGCCGGGATGGGCGCGGCCCAGACCCTGCACGTGGTGCGGGAGGACGGAGAGGCACCCGAAGGGGTCCTGATCGCGGTGGGCCCCGTGTTCCCCGAGACCCCCGCCGCTCCCGCCCGGCCGGACGCGGACCCCACCGCCCTCCGCCTCGCCCTGCTCTCCCACCACCACCGCGACGCCGTCCCGCTCGACGAGGACGCGCTCGGCCGGTCCCACGCCACCCTCGCGCGCTGGCGCCGCGCCGTCGCCGACTGGGCACGACAGCCGTCCCGCCCGGTCCCCGACGAGGTGCGCGGACGGCTCCACACCGCCTGGGAGGACGACCTGGACGTACCGGAGGTGCTGCGCGTGCTGCGCTCGGTGGAGGAGGCCGGCCCGGACCTCCCGGCCGGCGCCCGCTTCGAGACCTACGCCTACGCCGACCGTCTCCTCGGCCTGGAGCTCACCCGCGACGTGGGAGGCGTGGCGTGAGCGCCGGTGCGGGAGGGGGGCCGCGGCGGCTCGTGGTGGTGCGGCACGCGAAGTCGGCCTGGCCCGAGGGGGTCGCCGATCACGAGCGGCCGTTGGCGGCACGGGGGCGCCGGGACGCGCCGGCCGCCGGTCGGGCGCTGGCCGAGGCCGGCTGCCTGCCCGACCTCGCGGTGTGCTCCACCGCCGTCCGCGCCCGCCGGACCTGGGAACTGGCCTGCGCCCAGTGGGACAGCCCGCCGCCGGTCCGCCACGAGCCGCGGCTGTACGCGGCCGACGTGCCCGAGGTGCTGGAGGTCGTCCGGGAGACGCCCGACGAGATCGGGACGCTGCTGTTGGTCGGACACAACCCCGGCCTCCGGGAACTGGTCCTCGACCTGGCGGGGGAGGGGCTCGACGACACCCTGGAGCGGGTGCGGGTGAAGTTCCCGACGGCCGCGATCGCCGTTCTGCACTGGGACGGGCCCACCTGGCGGGACCTCGCCCCGGGCACGGCCCTGCTGACGGAGGTGACGGTGGCCCGAGGGGCCCGCTGAGCGAGGCGTACACGCGCGCGTGGGCAGCGCGGTGAACCCCGGCTTCACGCCTGACGGCCGGCAGAGGCGTACGCGCGCGCCTGGGCAGCGCCGCGGGACCGGTGCCGCGGTGGCACCCCGAAGGAGAGGCGCGATCCGGCCGGAGGGCGTGCCGGCCCGATCCGGCCGGCGCGGACGCGCGGCTTCGGCGGGACGGGGCACCGCACCTCAAGAGACCCGCGCCGGACGTCCCGCCCGGTACCGGCGTGCTCGTGCACCCGGACGCCGGCCCCGGCGACCTCGTGCACCCGGGTGCCGGCTCCCGCGTGCCGATCCGCGGCCGGCCGGGTCCGAGGCTCCGGGTACCGCCGGTCCCCCGCTTCCGGCGCGCGCACCGCGGCTCTGCCGTGCCTGCGGTCATGTCGCGCCTCGGGTGCCCGTACCTCCCGCGCCCGCGCCGCCGGTCACCCCGCGCCTCCGGCGCCGACCGCCCCGGTGCCACCGCATAGGCTGGCCGGATGCAGGACGAGTACCGCACAGTCGCCCGCGCGGGCGTGCACGAGACCGAGGTCAACCGCTCCCGTTTCCTGTGCGCCCTCGCCCCGGCGGCCACCGAGCAGGAGGCCCAGGACTTCATCGCGGCCGTCCGCAGGGAACACGCCGACGCCACCCACAACTGCTGGGCCTACGTCATCGGTGCCGACGCCTCCGTCCAGAAGGCCAGTGACGACGGCGAACCCGGCGGCACCGCGGGCGTCCCCATGCTCCAGATGCTGCTGCGCCGTGACATGCGCTACGTCGTCGCCGTCGTCACCCGCTACTACGGAGGCGTCAAGCTCGGTGCCGGCGGTCTCATCCGCGCCTACGGCGGCGCGGTCGGCGAGGCCCTCGACGCCCTCGGCACCCTCACGCGCCGCCGGTTCCGGCTGGCCACGGTCACGGTCGACCACCAGCGGGCCGGCAAGGTGCAGAACGACCTGCGCGCCACCGGCCGCGTGGTGCGGGACGTGCGCTACGGGGAGGCGGTCACGATCGAGATCGGCCTGCCCGACGCCGACGTGGACGCCTTCCGCGCCTGGCTCGCGGACGCGACAGCGGGGTCGGCGCAGTTCGAGGTGGGCGGGGAGGCGTACGGGGACGCGTGACGGAGGGCACTCGGCGGGCAGTGACGAGCGCCGGGTGAAATGTCCGTAACGCCCCCTTGGTGCGCCGGGTGTGACGGGGCGATACGGGAGTAACCGCGCCGTGATGTCAGACCCGGCCGTTAGTCTCGGGAATCATGAGGCTCCTGCACACTTCCGACTGGCATCTCGGCCGGGCGTTCCACCGGGTGAACATGCTGGGTGCCCAGGCCGAGTTCATCGGCCACCTCGTCACCACCGTGCGGGAGCGCGAGGTGGACGCGGTGGTCGTGTCGGGTGATGTGTACGACCGGGCGGTGCCGCCGCTCGCGGCCGTCGAGCTGTTCGACGACGCCCTGCACCGGCTCGCCGAGCTGGGCGTGCCGACCGTGATGATCTCCGGGAACCACGACTCCGCGCGGCGGCTCGGCGTGGGCGCCGGGCTGATCGGGCGCGCGGGCATCCACCTGCGGACCGACCCCTCGGCGGCCGGGACCCCGGTGGTCCTCGCCGACGCGCACGGCGACGTCGCCTTCTACGGCCTGCCCTACCTCGAACCCGCCCTGGTCAAGGACGAGTTCGGCGTGGAGAAGGCGGGTCACGAGGCGGTGCTGGCCGCCGCCATGGACCGGGTCCGCGCCGACCTCGCCACCCGCGCGCGGGGGACGCGCTCCGTCGTCCTCGCCCACGCCTTCGTCACCGGCGGCGAACCCAGCGACAGCGAGCGGGACATCACCGTGGGCGGTGTCGCGTCCGTACCCGCCGGCGTCTTCGACGGCGTGGACTACGTGGCGCTCGGGCACCTGCACGGCTGCCAGACCATCACCGAGCGCGTGCGCTACTCCGGCTCCCCGCTGCCGTACTCCTTCTCCGAGGCCGGGCACCGCAAGACCATGTGGCTGGTCGACCTCGGGGCGGACGGCTCGCTCGACGCCGAGCGCGTCGACTGCCCGGTGCCGCGCGCGCTGGCCCGCGTCCGGGGCACGCTGGAGGACCTGCTCGCCGACCCCGGACTGACGCGGTACGAGGACGCGTGGGTGGAGGCGACGCTCACCGACGCGGTGCGCCCTGCCGAACCCATGGCCCGCCTCACCGACCGCTTCCCGCACACCCTCAGCCTCGTCTTCGCCCCCGAGCGCGCACCGGACGACCCCGACGTGTCGTACGCCAGGCGCCTCGCGGGCCGCAGCGACCAGGAGATCGCCGAGGACTTCGTGGCCCACGTCCGCGGAGCCGGCCCGGACGCGCGTGAGCAGTGTGTGCTGAGGGAGACGTTCGACGCCGTGCGCGCGGACGGCGTCGTCCGGGAGGTGGCCCGGTGAGGCTGCACCGGCTCGACCTCACCGCCTTCGGGCCCTTCGGCGGCGCCCAGAGCGTCGACTTCGACGAGCTGTCCGCCGCCGGTCTGTTCCTGCTGCACGGGCCGACCGGAGCGGGCAAGACGTCCGTCCTGGACGCCGTGTGCTACGCGCTGTACGGCTCCGTCCCGGGCGCCCGGCAGAGCGCCCAGGGCCTCACCCTGCGCAGTGACCACGCCGCGCCCGGCACCCGCACCGAGGTCACCCTCGAACTCACCGTCGCCGGGCGCCGGCTGGAGGTCACCCGGCAGCCGCCCTGGGAGCGCCCCAAGAAGCGCGGCACCGGGACCACGGTCGAGAAGGCGCAGAGCGGGCTGCGCGAGTACGACGCCGTCACCGGGGCGTGGAAGGACCTCAGCCGCTCCCACCAGGAGATAGGCGAGGAGATCACCCAGCTGCTCGGGATGAGCCGCGAGCAGTTCTGCCAGGTCGTGCTGTTGCCCCAGGGCGACTTCGCCCGTTTCCTGCGCGCCGACGCCGAGGCGCGCGGCCGGCTGCTCGGCCGTCTCTTCGACACCCAGCGGTTCGCCGATGTCGAGAAGCGGCTCGCGGAGCGGCGGCGCACGGCCGAGGCACGCGTGCGTGAGGGCGACGCGGCACTCCTGGCGGACGCGCACCGCATGCAGCAGGCCGCCGGTGACGCCATGGAGCTGCCCGAGCTGGCACCCGGGGAGCCAGGTCTGGCCGAGGCCGTGCTCACCGCCGCCGCCGTCGCCCGCAGCACCGCGCGCGAGCAGCTGACGGTCGCCGAGTACGGCCGCCTCGCCGCCGAGTCCGCCCAGGCCGCCGCCGAGCGCGCCCTGGCCGACGTCCGGGAGCTGGCGCGGCTGCAGGGGCGGTTCGCCCAGGCGCGGGAGCGGGCCCGGCAGCTGCAGGAGCGGGCCGCGGCGCATCAGCAGGCGCAGGCGCGGATGGAGCGGGCCCGCAAGGCGGAGGCGGTGGCGCCGGCGCTGGAGCTGCGGGACGCGGCCGACGCCGAGCACCGCAGGGCGGCCGCCGCCGAGGCACGCGCGCGTGCGCTGCTGCCGGAGCGGTTCGCGGACGCCGGTCCCGCCGGGCTCGCCGCCGCCGCACGCCGGGCCGCGGAGGAACTGGGCGGGCTGGAGTCGGCGCGCCGCGGTGAGCGACGGCTGGCCGACCTGCTCGCCGAGCGGGCGGACCTGGACCGGCAGGAGCGCGCCGACGAGGACGTACGGGCGGAGAGCGAGGGCTGGCTCGCGGACTGGCAGGCGACCCGCATGGCGCTCCAGGCTCGGGTCGAGTCCGCCCAGGAGGCCGCCACCCGCGCCGAACAGCTCGCCGTCCAGCGGGAACCCGCACAGCGGCGCCTCAGGGCCGCCCGGCTGCGCGACCAGCTGGCCCGTGACACCGACGAAGCCCAGAAGAAGGTCCTCGTCTCGGGGGAGAGGGCGCTCCGGGCCCGTACGCACTGGCTGGACCTCAAGGAACAGCGCCTCAACGGGATCGCCGCCGAGCTGGCCGCCACCCTCACGGACGGCCGACCCTGCGCCGTCTGCGGCGCGACCGAACACCCCGCCCCCGCCCGCAGGGACGCCGGGCACGTCGACCGCGAGGCCGAGGAGCAGGCGCTCGAGGAGTACCGGCGCGCCGAGGAGGATCAGGCCCGGGACGAGCGTGACCTCGGTGTCGTCCGGGAGGCCCTCGCCGCCGCCACCGCCGAGGCGGGCGACACCCCCACCGACCGGCTCGCCGCCGAGGCCGACGAGCTGGAGCGGAGCTACGCGCAGGCCCGCCGGGACGCCTCCGCGCTGCACCCGGCGCGCGAGGAACTGCGCCAAGCCGAGCAGGAGCACGAGCGGCGCACGGCCGCCCAACGGGAGGCCGCGGTGCGGGCCGCGTCCCGGGTGGGCCACCGGGAGCGGCTGGAGCGGGAACGGACCGCGCTGGAGGAGGGGCTGGCGCGGGCGCGGGGCACCGCCGAGAGCGTCGCCGCGCGCGCCGCGCAGCTGGAACGGCTGGCCGCCCAGCTCACCGACGCCGCCGACGCCGCCCGGGCCGCCGAGGACAGCGCCGACCGCCTCAAGGCCGCCGACGGGCGCCTCGACGAGGCCGCCTTCCGGGCCGGTTTCGACACCCCGCAGGACGCCGCCGACGCCCTCCTCGACGACGCCGCCCACCGCGAGCTGCAGCGGCGCCTGGACGCCTGGCAGTCCGAGGAGGCCGCCGTACGGGCCGTGCTCACCGAGCCGGACACCGTGGCCGCAGCCCAGCGGCCGCCCGCCGACCTCGCCACCGCCGAGCAGGCCGCCGCCGAGGCCGCGGAACGGCTGCGCCGGGCCGCCTCCGCCCAGGACGCGGCCGCCCGCCGGTGCGCCGAACTCGACCGCCTCTCCGCGCGCGCGGCCGACGGCGTACGACGGCTCGCCCCTCTGCGCGAGGAGTACGACCGGGTGGCCCGTCTCGCCGGCCTCACCGCCGGCACCTCGGCGGACAACGAGCGCAGGATGCGCCTGGAGTCGTACGTCCTGGCCGCCCGCCTGGAACAGGTGGCCGCCGCCGCGACCGTGCGCCTGCAGCGCATGTCCTCCGGGCGGTACACCCTCGTCCACTCCGACGACCGCTCCGGACGCGGGCGCAGCGGGCTCGGACTGCACGTCGTCGATGCCTGGACCGGACGGGAGCGGGACACGTCCACGCTGTCGGGCGGCGAGACCTTCTTCGCCTCGCTCGCGCTCGCGCTGGGCCTCGCCGACGTGGTCACCGACGAGGCGGGCGGTGTCCGGCTGGACACGCTCTTCATCGACGAGGGGTTCGGCAGCCTCGACGACCAGACCCTGGACGAGGTCCTCGACGTCCTGGACTCCCTGCGCGAGCGCGACCGCAGCGTCGGCATCGTCAGCCATGTGGCCGATCTGCGGCGCAGGATCCACGCCCAGCTGGAGGTCGTGAAGGGCAGGGCCGGATCGGTGGTGCGCCAGCGCGCGGGCGCGTGACCTGGGTGTCTCAGTGTCTCCGCAGCTCCGTGCCGCGGTGACCCCGCGCCTCGGTGTCCCTGTGCCTCACCGACCCAGCGGGCGCCGGGGCAGCGGCGAGGAGTAGACGACGCTGGTCGTCACCGACCCCAGCGTGCCGATCCGGCCCGACACCTCCTCCAGGTGCCGCATCGAGCGGGCGGCGACCTTGATGACGAAGCAGTCGTCGCCGGTGACGTGGTGGGCCTCCAGGATCTCCGGGGTGACGGCCACCAGGTCGTGGAACGGCCTGTAGTTCCCGTTGGGGTAGCGCAGCCGCACGAACGCGAGGATCGGCAGCCCCAGCCGTTCGGGGTCCACGACGGCCGCGTATCCCTGGATGACGCCCGCCTCCTCCAGCCGCCGCACCCGCTCGGTGACGGCGCTCGCCGACATCGACACGGCACGCGCCAGGTCGGCGAAGCTGGCCCGTCCGTCGCGCTGGAGGACCTCGAGGATGCGCCAGTCGGTGGCGTCCGGGGAATACGCGGTCATCTCCGAGGGATACCAGGGGAATCCCCGGCCGGGCAAGGCCCGGACCGTGGAACACACCTTCAGGAAGAGGATCGACAGCCGTAGATTTCCGTTCAGTCCGGTCGGAGAGAGCCGGAACCGCCACGGAAGGGCCCCGCGATGACAGCCACCCCTGCCACTGCCGCCACCAGCGCCGTCAATCCCGTCCTCCGCGTGGCCCCCGCCGCCCCGGCCGAGGCCGCCGCCCACTTCAGGTCCGCCCTCGCCTTCCACGCCGACGCCTCCGACGTGGCCGCCGCGCTCGCGGCCGGCGGCGATCCCGGCTTCGTCGTCCTGGACTCCCGCTCCACCGAGTCCTGGGACCAGGGCCACGTCCCCGGCGCGATCCACCTGCCGACCGCGCTCATCCCCGAGCAGGCCGAACAGCTCCTCGACAAGGACGTGCCGGTCGTGACCTACTGCTGGGGTCCCGGCTGCAACGGCGCCGCCCGAGCCGCCCTCGCGCTCGCCGAACTCGGCTACCGCGTCAAGGAGATGCTCGGCGGCTTCGAGTACTGGGTCCGCGAGGGCTTCGCGTTCGAGACCCGGGAGGGCCGGGAGCGGCGCGACGCCGACCCGCTGACCGCGCCGGCCGACGCGGAGAACTGCGGCTGCTGACGGGACCGGGCCGCCGGCAGCCGCTCAGCGGCCGGGCCGGCGGCCGCGCATCCGCCGCGTCAGAGCCGCGCCAGCTCGTCCACCAGGTCGTCCAGCCCGAGTGAACCCTGTGAGAGGGCCGCCATGTGCCAGGACTTGAGGTCGAAGGCGTCACCGTGCCGCTCGCGGGCCTTCTCGCGTCCGAGCAGCCAGGCCCGTTCGCCGAGCTTGTACCCGATGGCCTGGCCGGGGATGGACAGATAGCGGGTCAGCTCGCTCTCGACGTAGTCCGCCGGACGGCTGCTGTGCGCGCCGAAGAACTCCTCGGCGAGCTCCGGAGTCCAGCGCTCCCCCGGGTGGAAGGGGGAGTCCGCCGGGATCTCCAGCTCCAGGTGCATGCCGATGTCGACGATGACCCGCACCGCGCGCATCATCTGCGCGTCCAGGTAGCCGAGCCGCTGCTCGGGGTCCGTGAGGAAGCCGAGCTCGTCCATCAGACGCTCCGCGTACAGCGCCCAGCCCTCCGCGTTGGCGCTCACGATGCCGACCGTGGCCTGGTAGCGGGACAGGTCCTGGGCGACGTGCGCCCACTGCGCCAGCTGGAGGTGATGGCCGGGGACGCCCTCGTGGTACCAGGTGGAGACCAGGTCGTAGACCGGGAAACGGGTCAGCCCCATCGTCGGCAGCCAGGTGCGGCCGGGACGCGAGAAGTCCTCCGACGGGGACGTGTAGTACGGGGCCGCCGCGCCGCCGGGAGGGGCGATGCGCGACTCCACCTTCCGAACCCGCTCGGCGAGTTCGAAGTGGGTGCCGTCCAGCGCGTCGATCGCCTGGTCCATCAGACCCTGCAGCCAGTCGCGGACCTCGTCGACGCCCTCGATGTGCTTGCCGTGCTCGTCGAGGTGCGCGAGCGCCACCCACGGCGTCCCCGCGCCCGGCAGGATCTTCTCCGCCTCCTGCCTCATCTCGGCGAGCAGCCGGTGGTACTCGGCCCAGCCGTACGCGTACGCCTCGTCCAGGTCCAGGTCGGTGCCATTGAAGTAGCGTGACCAGCGGGCGTAGCGCTCACGGCCGACGGTGTTCGGCGCGTCGTCGACCGCCGGCGCGTACACGTCCCGCATCCAGTCCCGCAGCTCGACGACCGCCGCGGTCGCCGCCCGGGCCGCCTCGTCCAGCTCCGCGCGCAGCGCCTCGGGTCCCTCGGCGGCGAACTCCTCGAACCAGCCGCGGCCGGAGCCGTCCGTGTCCGCCCACTCGCCGAGCTGGTCCACGAACGTGGCGGTCGGGCGCGGGGCCGCGTACAGCTTGCGCTCCAGACCGAGGGCGAGCGACTCGCGGTAGCCGGCCAGCGCCGCCGGCACCGCGCGCAGCCGCTCGGCGATCGCCGCCCAGTCCTCGTCGGTCTCCGTGGGCGTCACGGTGAACACGTCACGCACGTGATGCGCCGGCGTGGACATGTTGCCGACCGCGCGCAGGCCTTCCTCGGCGTCGTGCACGGCGAGTTCGGCGGTGAGACGCTCGCGCAGCAGGCGCCCGCACCGGCGCTCGACGTCACGGTCCGCGCCGGGCCGCCGCTCCGCCTCGTCGAGCCTGGCCAGCGTGGACCGCGCGAGCCGCGCCAGCGCCTCCTGTCCCGCCGGTGAGAAGTCGGGCAGGCGGCTCGAGCTCTCCTTCACGCCGAGGTAGGTACCGGTGACCGGGTCGAGGGCGATGAGCTCGTCGACGTAGGCGTCGGCGACCTCGCGGGGCAGCGGGGTGTTGGTCTGTGGCATGCGCACCATCCTCGTACGAGGCGGCGCCGCACGTCACGGCGTTTGCGCCGAAGCGGACGGCGGCAGCAGCGGTCCGCAGTCCCACTGCTGGAAGATCAGCCGCGTCTCCACCCGGGCCACCTCCCGCCGGGCCGTGAACTCGTCCAGGACCAGCCGCTGGAGATCGGCCATGTCCGCGACGGCCACATGTACGAGGTAGTCGTCGGGCCCGGTGAGGTGGAAGACGGTCAGCGCCTCCGGCAGCGCCCGGATCCGTTCCACGAACGGCCCGACCAGCTCCCGCCGGTGCGGCCTGACCTGCACCGACAGCAGCGCCTGCAGACCCCGGCCCAACTTGGCCGGATCGAGTTGCAGCCGATGCCCCACGATCACCCCGGACCGGCGCAGCCGGGTCACCCGGTCCAGGCAGGTCGACGGCGCGAGCCCCACCTGCGCCGCGAGGTCGCGGTAGGTCGTCCGGGCGTCGTTCTGCAGCAGCCGCAGCAACTGAAGATCGACCGGATCGAGTACGACTGATTCGGTCATCGGCCGAACGTAGCACGGACTCCGGCCCCGTATCGCCGTCCGCTGTTCACCCTGCCGTCCATGGACTCAGCCGCAGCGAGCACGCACGCGTACGACGGAGTACGCCCGTCTGGAGCGCCCCGCGCACTGGCCACCGAGGCCGTGCACGCCGGGCGGGACGACCTGGCCCGGCAGGGCCTGCACGCCCCGCCGATCGACCTGTCCACCACCTATCCCTCGTACGACAGTCGCGCCGAGGCCGCCCGCATCGACGCGTTCGCCACGACCGGCGCCGAGCCGGACGGCCCGCCCGTCTACGGCCGGCTGGGCAACCCGACGGTCGCCCGTTTCGAGACCGCGCTGGCCCGGCTGGAGGGCACCGGGAGCGCGGTCGCGTTCGCCAGCGGCATGGCCGCGCTGAGCGCGGTCCTGCTGGCGCGCGCCTCCATAAGGCTGCGGCACGTGGTGGCCGTCCGCCCCCTGTACGGCTGCAGCGACCACCTGCTGACCGCCGGGCTGCTCGGCTCGGAGGTCACCTGGACCGACCCGGCGGGGATCGCGGACGCGCTGCGCCCCGACACCGGCCTGGTGCTGGTCGAGTCGCCGGCCAACCCGACCCTCGCCGAGGTCGACCTGCGGGCGGTGGCCCACGCCTGCGGTTCGGTCCCGCTGCTCGTCGACAACACCTTCGCCACGCCCGTCCTCCAGCGCCCGGCGGAACAGGGCGCGCGGCTGGTACTGCACAGCGCCACCAAATACCTCGGGGGACACGGGGACGTCCTGGCGGGTGTCGTCGCCTGCGACGAGGAGTTCGCCGGACGGCTCCGGCAGATACGTTTCGCCACCGGTGGGGTGCTGCACCCGCTGGCCGGCTACCTGCTGCTGCGGGGCCTGTCGACGCTCCCGGTACGGGTGCGGGCCGCCTCCGCGACCGCCGCCGAACTGGCCCGTCGGCTGGCCGCCGACCCGCGCGTCGCCCGCGTCCACTACCCGCGCATCGGCGGCGCGATGGTCGCCTTCGAGGTCCACGGCGACCCGCACGAGGTGATCGCGGGCGTCCGCCTGATCACCCCGGCCGTGAGCCTCGGCAGCGTCGACACCCTCATCCAGCACCCGGCGTCCATCAGCCACCGCATCGTGGACGCGCGGGAGCGCCGGGGCGCCGGGGTGAGCGACCGGCTGCTGCGCATGTCGGTGGGGCTGGAGGACGTCGAGGACCTGTGGGGGGACCTGGACGGGGCGCTCGGCAAGACGACGGAGACACAGACGATTCCCGGGACCTGGCGCGGCGGCGCCGCCGTATGAGAGACGGCCCGGCGGTGTCGTACCGCCGGGCCGCTCGCGGATCCGGCGTCAGTCGCGGACGATCCGTACCCCGGACCCCTCGAACGACGGCTCCGCGCCGCTCCTGGCCGCCGCGTCGAGGCGAGCGGTGATGACGAGGGTGCCCTCCTCGATCTGGTAGTCGAGGGGCAGGCCGAGGCCGCGCATGGCGGCGACCATGCCGGTGTTGGAGGACTGCGTCACCGCGTACACGCTCTCGCAGCCCGCCTCGACGGCCATCGCCACCAGCCGGCCGAGCAGTTCGCCGCCGATGCCGCGCCGCTGCCACTGGTCCTCGACGAGCAGCGCCACCTCGGTCTCGTCGCCGTCCCACAGCAGGTGGCCGAGGCCGACGATGCGACCGGACGGGGTCTGGACGGCGAGGGTGCGGCCGAAGCGCGGGCTGAGCAGGTGGTTGAGGTAGCGGTCGGCGTCACCGACCGGACCGTGGTAGCGCATGCCGAGGGTGCGCGCCGAGCACCGCTCGTGCATCGCCTTCGCCGCCGCCAGGTCACCGGTGTCCGCCCGGCGCACGGTGATGGCGTTGCCCTCGGGCAGCGTCAGCACGTCGTGCCCGCGCGGCACCCGCGGGCCCAGCCGGGCGTCCAGTTCCACCAGCGCCCGCGCCCGCGCGAACTCGGTCGGTGTGAACGGCAGGTACGGCCGCTCCACGGTGATCACTCCGCCTTCCGGCGCCCGCAGGCGCATCACGGTGTCCTCCAGCACCCCTTCCACGGGCACGGCCTGCGGCCCCCGCCCGCCGCCCGGCGTGGTGGCGGGCAGCGAACGGATCGTGCACCGGCCCAGCAACTGCCGGAGCGCCAGGGGAAGTTCTGCGGCGTCCAGAGCCGTACGGGTGGCCAGGCCCAGGACCCGGGTGGGCGCGTCCACCAGATCGTGGGCGTCGGCCCGCTCGATCCAGGTGCCCGAGCCGCCCGCCCGCGCCACGGCCCGGGTGATGTCGGCCGCCGCGAGCGCGCCGGGGGCGCGCAGCAGGAACTCGTCCACCGTGTCGTCACCCAGCGGATGCGTCTGCAGGCTGAGGATGTCGACGCTGTGCTCGGCCAGCGCCGTGCACAGCGCGGCCAGCGACCCCGGTGCGTCCTTCACCGTCGTCCGCATCCGCCACAGGGTGCTCTCCTCGGCGACGCCACCGGGGAGCTCGGACGGCCCGGCCTGCCCCTCGGGGGAGGGGGGCCGGGCATCGGTATCACCCGTGGGCGGTGCGTGGCCGTGGCGCCGTGACCACCAGACGTGGAATCCCGCGGTGGCGATCAGGGCGGCGGCGGAGACGGCCAGCAGGCCGGGGCCGTCGGGGCCGTGTCCCACGAGGTTCGCGACCACGTCGGCCACCGCGACCGCCGTGAAGAGGGCGGCGAGCTCCACCAGGTCCCGCCGCCAGTGGTGCACGGGGCGCCCGTGTTTGTGGCGCGTCACATCAGACATGTCTCGAGTCATGCAGCCACTGTGAGGGAACGGTGTTGCGTGATCACGAACGCTGTGTGACTGATGAGTAAAGGATACATATGTCCATTTTTTACTTCTTGTACGGCTGGAGCCCGCCGGCCGCCCGGGACCGCGCCGCGCACCGGGGGATGACACCGATGCGCGGAGCGTCCTTCCAGGGTAAGGGAGTTACTGACCGACCCGGCCCGGCTGCAGCACCTTGGTGAACAGCACGGCGCCGTCCTGCTCGCGCAGACGGACCGTCAGTTCCCCGCTGTCGCCGTCGATGTCGACCTCGCCGAAGAACTGGAAGCCGCCCGCCGGGGAGACGTTGGACGCGGTGGGCGCCTTGACGAAGACACGGTCCGGGCCGAACGTGCCGTCGAGCGCGCTCGCCGGGAAGGCCCCCGCGTTGAGCGGCCCGGAGACGAACTCCCAGAAGGGCGCGAAGTCCTGGAAGGCAGCGCGCGACGGGTCGTAGTGCTGGGCCGAGGTGTGGTGGACGTCGGCCGTCAGCCACACGGTCCCGGTGATCCGCCGGTGCTTGACGAACCGCAGCAGCTCGGCGATCTGCAGCTCGCGGCCGAGCGGCGCGCCGGGGTCGCCCTGGGCGACCGCCTCGAAGTTCGGCCTGCCGTCGGTGCCGTCCGGCACGACCAGGCCGAGCGGCATGTCGGCGGCGATCACCTTCCACACCGCCCGGGAACGGGCCAGCCCGCGCTTGAGCCACTCCAGCTGCTCGCGGCCGAGGATGCCCTGCGGGCCGGTGGTCTGGTCGTCCGGCGAGTTCGCGTCCCGGTACGTGCGCATGTCCAGGACGAAGACGTCCAGCAGCGGGCCGTGGTGCTGCACCCGGTGGACCCGGCCGTCGGGACGGCGCAGGGTCGAGACCGGGAAGTACTCCGAGAACGCCTGCCGGGCGCGCGCGGCGAGCACGTCGACGCTCTTCTCGGTGTAGCGGGGGTCGGCGAGGATCTCGCCCGGGAACCAGTTGTTGGTGACCTCGTGGTCGTCCCACTGGACGATGGACGGCACCCGGGCGTTGAAGGCCCGCAGGTTCTCGTCCATCAGGTTGTAGCGGAAGTTGCCGCGGAACTCCGCCAGCGTCTCGGCGACCTTCGCCTTCTCCTCGGTCGTGATGTTGCGCCAGGTCCGCCCGTCGGGCAGGGCCACGGCCTCGGTGAGCGGGCCGTCGGCGTAGATGGTGTCACCGCTGCAGAGGAAGAAGTCCGGGTCGAGGGCGGCCATCGCGTCGTAGATCCGGTAGCCGCCGAGCTCCGGGTTGATACCCCAGCCCTGCCCGGCCAGGTCGCCGGACCACACGAACCGCACGCCGTCGCGCCGCCGCGCCGACACGGTCCGGAAGGTGCCGGTCACCGGTTCGCCCGTACGGCGCGGGTCGTCGGGGTCGGCGAGCAGCACCCGGTAGTGGATCTGCTCGCCGGCCGGCAGTCCGTGCAACCGGGTCGTGCCGGTGAAGTCGGTGCCCGCGCCGAGCAGCGGACCGTGGAAGCGGCGGGCGCCCCGGAACGACTCCGTGGCCGCCGTCTCGACGATCATCCGCGCCGGACGGTCGGACCGCACCCACACCAGCCCCGAGTGCGCGGTCACGTCCCCGGTCTGCACACCCCACCCCGCCGCGGGCCGCCCGGACAGAGCGAGGGCCGGCGCCGCGCCGACGGCGGCGGGCAGGGTCAGCGCCGCGGACGCGGCCAACGAGCCGCGCAGAACGCTGCGGCGCCCGGGGAACGGACGGTGTGACATTGAAGGGCCTCCTGGGACGCGAACCGGCCGGTGTGCACCGCCACACCTACTGGGGCGCCGCAGCGCCCACGGAAACCACAAGTGAACAACTGGGCGCGGGGGAGGGGAGGAGGGCGCGTGGGTGCGCGAGTGATCGGGCGCGAGGGCTGCGAGGGCTGCGAGGGCTGGGGGTGCCGCGGGTGCCGTGGGGGAGAGGGGGCCTCGGGGCGAGGGGTCTTTGGGGCGAGGGGCGGCGCGTACATCTGCCGGGGACGCGGCCGGGGGAGGCGGGCGGGGGTTCGGCCCGGGGATTCAGGTGGGCGAGAGGGGCGCGTGCGGAGAGCGCGCGCAGTCCCGTGCGGCGGTGCCGGTACGCGCGCGCGGCCCGCGGGTACGCGCGTGACCCGCCGGGGCCGGCCCGTGCGCGGACCACTCGGCGCCCCGGCCCCGCGACCGGCCCCCGGCAGGGCCGACGCGTCCGTGCGACCTGGAGCCGAGCGGCGGGACCGGTCGGCGACACCGACCGCCGGGGCCGGTGTCGGGGCCGGCGTGCGCAGTGCTGCGGGGCGGACGGGCCTGCGTCTGGGGCCTGTCGGTCCCGCCCTCGCGCCGGCGCCCGGGCCCGGTGCCGAGGGCTACGGCGTTTCGACGGCCCCGGGCGCCGAGCCCGCCGGGTCCTTCAGCGGCTGCCGTCCAGGATGACGCGGGCGACGAGGGCCGGGTCGTCGTTCATCGGGCAGTGGCCGCAGCCGGGGAGCCGTACCAGGCGGGCCCGGGGGATGATCTGCTTCGCTCGGACGCCCTGGCGGCGGACGAGCAGCCAGTCCCTGGTGCCCCAGGCCACGGTGACCGGGATGCCGGGCAGGTCGTCGGTGAACCGCACGGCCGCACCGGCCCGCAGGGTCTGGTCGAACCCGGTGGCCCGCGCCAGCGCGAGCGTCTCGGCGACCACCGCCTCCGGCGAACGGCGGCTCGGGCGGGCGTAGATGGTGCTGGTGAGGACCGTGCGCCCGGCCGCCGTACGCGACAGGCGCTCGACGAGGGGCAGCGGGAGCCGCTGGGAGATCCGTCGCATGGTCAGCAGGACACTGAAGGCGTACCGTCGCTCGGCATCCGACCAGAAGCCGGCCGGGGACAGGGCGGTGACCGACCGTACGTGCTTCTCGCGGCCCAGCTCCAGGGCGAGCAGGCCGCCGAGGGAGTTGCCCGCGACGTGGGGGCGTTCAAGCTCCAGAGCCTCGCAGAGGGCGCCGAACACCGAGGTCGTGGTGGGCAGGTCGTAGGCGAGCCCGTCGGGCAGGGCCGGGGACGCGCCGAACCCGGGCAGGTCCACGGCGATCACGTCCCGCTCGGTGGCGAGGATGTCCACCACGGGGTCCCAGGCCTGCCGGTGGTGCCCGATGCCGTGCAGCAGGAGCAGCGGCTCGCCGCGCCCCACGCGCGCGTAGGAGACGGTGACGGGCTGCGGGCCACGGGGAGAGGGGACCGTGAAGGAGACGGTGGCGGACATGAGGCTCCTCGGCGGGACGGGCTGAAGGACTGACGAAGTGAAGGAGTGACGCGGTGAGGGACTGGTGGGGTGAGGATCCGCAGGGCTGACGGAGTGGAGCACCGGTGGGCCGGCGGATCCGCGTAGACAGCTTGTCAGCAATTGCTACCCACGGGTAGCCCCCGGTCGCGCGCCGTCTGGACACCGGCAGACGCCTCGGATGGGATGGACACCGTGACCGCAGACACCGTGACCGACGTCTTCGAAGAGCACCGCCCCCTCCTCCTGGGCGTCGCCTACCGCATGCTCGGCCGGGTCGCCGACGCGGAGGACGTGGTCCAGGACGCCTGGCTGCGCTGGTCGGCCGCCGACCGGACCGACGTGCGCGAACCGCGCGCCTACCTGGTCCGCGTCACCACGCGCCTCGCGCTCGACCGCCTCGGCCGCGTCAAGGCCCGCAACGAGGCGTACATCGGTCCCTGGCTGCCCGAGCCGTACGTCACCGACTTCGGCGACACCGTCCAGGACACCGCCGAGCGGGCCGTGCTCGCCGACTCCGTCTCCCTCGCCGTCCTCGTCGTCCTGGAGTCGCTGTCCCCGCTGGAACGCGCGGTGTTCGTGCTGCGGGAGGCCTTCGGCTACCCGTACGCCGAGATCGGCGCCGTCCTCGACCGGACCGAATCCGCGGTGCGCCAACTGGCCGGCCGGGCCCGCCGGCACGTGGAGGAGCGGCGGCCCCGCTACGAGGTGGACCCCGTCCAGCGCCGCGAGCTCACCGAGCGGTTCCTCGCCGCCGCCGTGGACGGCGACCTGGAGGGGCTGATGGCGCTGCTCGCGCCGGACGCGCGTCTCGTCGGCGACAGCGGCGGCAAGGCGAGGGCGCCGCTGCGGGTGGTGGAGAGCGCCGACCACGTCGGCCGGTTCCTCGTCGGCGCGGCCCGCAAGGGCATCCCCGACCCCTCCTTCCGCTTCCTGGAGATCAATGGGGCCCCCGCCCTGCTGGTCCTGTCCGGGGACAAGCCGGACGCCGTGTTCCAGATCGACGTCGTCGAGGGCCGCATCCAGGCCGTCTACGTCATCCGCAACCCCGACAAGCTGCGCGGGCTGGCCGTCTGACAGCGCATCGGCGCCCCGGCCCCGTCCCGGCGACGGGGCATTGCCGCCACGTCAAGGGACGGCCCCGTACGAACGCCTCGTGAACGCTGTTCGGCGGGGCGCCCGCGGGCTTCCGGAGGGATGCAGGATTGGTCTTGACCAAGGATGGGGGCCGCCCTATGGTCGCAGACAAGTGCAACAACCTTTAATAAACAAGGGCGCGAAAAAGCCGCCGTACCACGGCGATTGCGGAGGACAGGGTGGGGACCACGCAACTGGAACCGGTACCGGAACCGAAGTACTGGCATCTCAAAACCGTGCTCAGCGAGGCACTCGACTCGGAGTTCACGGTCGGTGAGATCCTGCCGAACGAGCGTGAGCTCGCCGCCCGCTTCGGCGTCGCGCGCGCGACGCTCCGGCAGGCGCTCGAGCAGCTCGAGCTGGAGGGCCGGCTGCAGCGCCGACGCGGCGTCGGCACCACGGTCGCGCCGCCCCGCGTGGGCGTCGACGTGGGAACCGAACGGCAGGCCTGGCCCGGCGCGGCTGGTGACACGTGGCAACCCGTCGACTGCACGGTCGCGGCCCCGCCGGCGGGCGTCGCCGACGCCCTGTGCGCCGACCGGGACCGGCCCGTGCACATCGTGCGCCGCTCACGGGTGTCCCACGGCCAGCCCGTCGCCGCCGAACTCCTCTACGTGCCGCAGTCCTCGGTACCCGAGCTCACCGCCATCGACGCCCCGTCAGGGCCGGCACGCGCGCGTGCGGTGCTGCGCGAGCTGCAGCGCCTGGGGCTGGAGGGCCAGGACCGTGCCGTGGAGCTCGGCTCGGCCCGTGCGGACGACGCGAAGGAACTCGACCGGCTCCCGGGCGCCCCGGTCCTCGTCGTCACCACGCGCTTCTTCACGGAGGGCCGCCGTACCGCGGCGCTCTCCGTCGCCACCTACCGTGCCGACACCTGCCGGCTGACGTTCGGCGCGTCCGGCGGCGTGGAGATCCACCACGGCCCGCAACGGCGCGCGTCCTGAGACCGGAACGGCAGGCGCCCTGAAGCGGAGAGGGCAGACGTCCTGACGCTGGTACGACCGGTGCCCTGGCGCTGGTACGGCAGGCGTCCCGACGACCGGCGCCCTCCTCCGGCCCGTACGGCAGACCCCCTGAACGGTCTGCACCGGGCCATCGGGCCACCGGGCGCACCGGCGCGCACCCGGCCGCGCCCCGGAACTCCTCCGGGGCGCGGCACGTCTCACGGACGACCCGCCGCGGGGCGGCCCGTCACCGTCCCCTCCACCGCGAAGAGCTCCGCCTCCACATGGTCGAGCGCGAGCCGCAGCGCCCCCGTCGCCACGGCCGCCTCGCCCAGCAGCGACAGGGCCACCCTCGGCGGCCGCAGACAGTACCGCGCCAACTCCCGCCGCAGCGGCTCCAGTACGCCGTCCAGTCCGGCCGCCCAGCCGCCGACCACGACCAGCTCGGGGTCGAGCGCCAGGACCAGCGCGGCCACGTCGTGGACCAGCCGCTGGATGAAGCGGTCCACGGCCGCCCGGGCCCGCTGGTCGCCCTCGCGGGCCCGCGCGAACACCGCGGCGACCGCCTGCTCGTCCAGCGGGTGCAGCGGCTCGTCCGTCGTGGACAGCAGCGTCTCCGGGGTCACCTCCCGCCCCAGCAGGTGCAGCGCGCCGATCTCACCGGCCGCCCCGCCGTACCCCCGGTGCAGCCGCCCCCCGATCAGCGCACCGGCACCCGGACTCAAGCCCGCCAGCACGAACACCACGTCGTCGGACTCGGTGGCGGAGCCCTTCCAGTGCTCCGCCACGGCCGCCGCGTTGGCGTCGTTCTCGACCAGCACCGGGCACTTGAAGGAGCGGCTCAGCCGCTCGCCCAGCCGCAGTCCCGTCCACTGGGGCAGCGCGGTGCCCAGCCGTATCGTCCCGTCGGCCTCCACGATCCCGGGCGTGCCGACGCCGACCGCGCGCAGCGAACTGCGGGGGACGCCCGCCCGGCGCAGCAGCTCGGCGACCGCGGTGCGCAGCCGCTCCAGCCGCTCGTCGGCGGGGACCTTCTCGTCGACCTCCTTGGCCTGGGCGCCCAGCACCCGCCCGTCCAGGTCGGCCAGGAGCGCGGCCACCCGGTGCGCCCCGATCTCCAGACCCAGCAGATGACCGGCCTCCGCGCGGAACCGGAACCGGCGCGCCGGCCGCCCCTGCCGCCGGGCGGCGCCCTCCTCGGCCGCCTTCTCGACGACGAGACCCGCGCCGATCAGATCCTCGACGACCCCCTCGACCGTCGGCCGGGACAGCCCCGTCACCCGGGTGATCTCCGTCAGCGTCGCGCAGTCGGCGGCACGCAGCGCGTGCAGCACCACCGCGGAGTTGATCCTTCGCAGCAGCGAGGGATCCCCGCCGGTCAGCCGCCCCAACGTCCGTCCTCCCAGCTCGTGCGCGTGTTGGGCGGATCGTACTCGGCGCGGCGGACCCCGGCGAGTGCCTCCCGCGCACCGGGGGGCGCGGAGCGCGGGCTCAGCCCGTCCCGACGAACCCCGACTCGTACGCCGTGATCACCGCCTGTGTGCGGTCCCGGGCCCCGAGCTTCGCCAGGACCGCGCTCACGTGCGACTTGACCGTCTCCGCCCCGACGACCAGCCGCGCGGCGATCTCCGCGTTGGACAGCCCGCGGGCCATCAGCCGCAGCACCTCGGACTCCCGCTCGGTCAGCCGGGCCCGCTTCAGCACGTCCCTGGCCGCCCGGTCGCCGCGCCCGTCGCCGTGCTCGGCGGCGAGCTGCCGCACCGAGGCCGGGAACAGCAGCGACTCGCCCTCGGCGACCAGCCGCACCGCGTGTACGATCTCGCTCGGCCGGGCCCGCTTCAGCAGGAACCCGTCGGCCCCGGCCCGCAGCGCCTCGTACACGTACTCGTCGTTCTCGAAGGTCGTCACCACGAGGATCTTCGGCGGCTCCGGCACCGTCCGCAGCACCGCGCGGGTGGCCTCGATGCCGTCCATCAGCGGCATGCGTACGTCCATGGCCACCACGTCGGGCCGCAGCCGCCGCACCAGGGGGATCACCGCCGCCCCGTCGGCCGCTTCCCCGACCACCTCGATGTCGGACTGCGCCTCCAGCACGGCCCGCAGACCCGCGCGGACCAGGGGCTCGTCGTCGACGAGGAGTACGGTGACCGGCATCCGGCCAGCGTAGATCAGCGCAGCGGCAACTCCGCCCGCACCTGCCAGTCACCCTGGTGCGGACCGGTGTACGCGTGGCCGCCGAGGAGGGCCGCGCGCTCGCGTATCCCGCGCAGTCCGCTGCCCCGGCCCGGCCCGGGTACGTCGGCGGTGAGCGGGTTGCGGACCTCGAGGGCGAGGGTGTCGCCGGCGACGTCGATGCGGACCCGGACCGGGACGGCCCCGGCATGCCGCAGCACGTTGGTCAGCGACTCCTGGAGGATGCGGTAGCCCTCGCGGGAGACCGGACCGGGCACGCCGGCCACGGGCCCGGTCAGCTCGGCGTCGACCTTCGCCCCGGAGGCACGGGCGGACTCCAGCAGACGGTCGGCGTGCGTGAGCGTCGGCCGACTGCCGACCGGCCGCTCCGACTCGCGCAGGACGCCGAGGACCCGCTCCAGGTCCTCCAGGGCCGCCCTGCCCGTCTCCTCGATCGCGTCCAGGGCACGATCGGTGAACGCGGGATCCCCCGCCGCCCGTGCGGCGCCCGCCTGGACGACGGCGACGGTCAGCGCGTGACCGATCGAGTCGTGCAGCTCCCGGGCGATGCGGTTGCGCTCCAGGAGCTGCTCGGTGCGCTCCTCCAGGGCGGCGAGCCGCTCGGCGGCGGACGGGCCGAGAAGCCGCCGGGCGACGGCCGTGGCCAACTCGCCCAGGCCGACGACGAGTCCATACAGCGCGAGGAGGGGAAGCGGTACGAGCAGGGCCGACCACCCCTGCGGTGCCGTCTCGGCGAGGCCGGGAATGTCGTCGTCCACGCGACCGAGGGCGGTCTCGGCCAGCTCGAACGCGAGGACCGGCAGCCAGACGCAGCCGACCGCGGCCACCGCGCCCAGGATCATGCGCACTTCGAGCCACAGCACCGTACGCAGCCGGTCCCGCCAGGCCGTGGCCGGGGCCAGGGAGAACCCCGGATCCCGCTCGCCGGGCGTCAGCAGCAGCTGCGCCTGCACGCCCTCGCCCCTGCGCACGGCCGGGATCAGCCCGACCGGCAGCACCACGAGCAGGGGCACCCACGGGCGCGTCGGGTCGATGAACATCCAGACGCTCACGACCAGCAGCGGCACCCACAGGTGCAGCAGCCGTGTGTACGTCGTCCCCCGCAGCAGCGGGCGCAGGAAGCGGCCCATGCGGACATCGTGGCAGGCGCCACCGACAACGGTCCTCCCCCGACCGGGGGAGACGGACCCCTCCGGCGGGGGAGGACCCCCTCCCGGCCGGCGGCCAGGGTGGTGCCATGACCAGCATCGACATCCACCACCTCACCAAGGAGTACGGCACCCGGCGGGCCGTGGACCACCTCACCTTCCGCGTTCTCCCCGGCCGCGTCACCGGCTTCCTCGGCCCGAACGGCGCCGGCAAGTCGACCACCATGCGCCTCGTCCTCGGCCTCGACCGGCCGACGTCGGGAACCGCCACGATCGGTGGCCGTCCCTACGCCACGCTGTCCGACCCGCTGCGCCACGTCGGCGCCCTGCTCGACGCGCAGGCCCCGCACGGCTCGCGCACCGGCCGCGACCATCTGCGCGCCCTCGCCGTGAGCAACCGCCTGTCCCTGCGCCGGGTCGACGACGTGCTGGAGGAGACCGGGCTGGCCCCCGCCGCGCGCCGCCGGGTGAAGGCGTACTCCCTGGGCATGCGCCAGCGGCTGGGCATCGCGGCGGCGCTGCTCGGCGACCCCGGGGTGGTGCTGCTCGACGAGCCGTCCAACGGCCTGGACCCCGAAGGCATCGTCTGGATCCGCGCGTTGCTGCGCCGGCTCGCCGCCCAGGGACGCACGGTGCTGGTCTCCAGCCACCTCATGAACGAGACCGCCTCCTTCGCCGACCACCTCGTCGTCCTCGGCCGGGGCCGCCTGCTGGCCGACACCCCGATGCGGGACTTCATCGACGCGCGCGTACGGCCCCGCGTCCGGATCCGCACCACCGATCCCACCGCGCTCTCGACGGCCCTCGCCCGCCACGGCCACACCGCCGTCGCACACGAGGACGGGCACTGGACCGTGGACCACGCGCGCGTGGACGACATCGGCCGCCTCGCGTCCGAGGCCGGTGTCCCGCTGCTCGAACTGACCGCCGAGGAGGGCACGCTGGAGCAGGCCTACCTCGATCTGACCGCCGCGGAGACCGAGTTCACGGCCCAGCCGCAGGAGGCCTGACCATGGCGTTCCAGCCCGCTCTCCACGCCGAGTGGATCAAGATCCGTACGCTGCGGTCGCAGGTCGGCGGCCTCGCCGCGATCCTGCTCGCCACCGTCGGCTTCTCCGCGCTCGCCGCCGCCGACCCGGAAGGCGGCGACGCCGACCCGCTGTTCTCCGTCTTCTTCGGCGTCACCTTCGGCCAGATCGCGGCGATCGCGTTCGGGACGACGGCCGTGGCGGCCGAGTTCCAGGGCGGCGCGCTGCGCGTGTCCCTGGCCGCGGTGCCGCGCCGGGGCCGCTGGTTCGCCGCCAAGGTGACGGCGATCGCGCTGCCCGTCCTGGCCACCGGCCTGACCACGGGCTTCGTGACCCTGGCGGTGGGCGGCGCGGCGCTCGGGGAGAAGGCCGGCGGATTCACCACGGCCGACGGCGTACGGGCCGCCGTCGGCTGCGGGATCCACCTCACGCTGATGGCCCTGCTCGCCGCCGGCGTGACGGCCGTCCTGCGCAGCGCAGTGGCCGCGGTCGGCCTCCTCGTCCCGTTCCTGCTGATCGTGTCCTTCGTGATCGGCGACCTGTCCGGCAGCCTCGCCGACTTCCTGCCCGACAGGGCCGGTCAGGTCGTGCTCCACGGACGGTGGGACGGCGCCCTGGGGCCGTGGACCGGCCTCGCGGTGACCGCCCTGTGGACCGCGGCGGCGCTCGCGGCGGGGGCCTGGCGGGTGCGGCGCAGGGACGCCTGACCGGCGGGTACGCTGACGCCCCGCCAACTGACTGCCGTGGCGGCCTCACTGATTGCCCGTGGCCGCAGCCTCACTGATTGTCAGTGGCGGCCGCTTTACTGGATCCCATGGACATCGCGCGCTGTCTCGCCACCATCGACCTGCTGTGCACCCGGGACTTCCCCGCGGAGCACGGCAGGACGGACGTGGGCACCGGAGGACCCGGTTATCTCGTCGCCGAGTTACGGACCAGCCGCGACTTCTGGGACGACGACGGGACGGAGCGGGAGGCGACGGAGGAGCAGTACGAGGCCGAGCGGGACGGGCTGACGGAGCGGCTGACCGACCGCTGGGGCCCACCGCACCGCATCAGCCTGGCGAGCACGCTGGAGCGCTGCATGGACGGCGAGGACATACCCGAGCCCTGGGCCTCCCTCAGCGCCCACGTGCCCGACGTCCACCTGTGGCGGTCACCGGACACCGCGCGCTGGATGGCGCTCGGAGTCTCCCAGTGGGACAAGGAACTGCCGTTCCAGCTCCTCGCCGTCGTCACCGAAACGGATCCTCCGTAGCGGGCGGAGGCGTCTGCGCCGCGGCCCGCAGCCGCGCGAACTCCTCCGCCATCGTCGCCGCCGTCCAATGGGCGTTCAGCCCACTGGGATTCGGCAGCACCCACACCCGGGTGTCCCCGATGACCCGCTCCTGCGGACCCACCCGCGCGGTGCGGTCGTCGAACGCGACCCGATAGGCGGTGACACCCACCACCGCCAGCCAGCGCGGCTCCAGCCGGAGCACCTTCTCGGCCAGCAGGCGCCCGCCCTCGCGGTACTCCTCCGCCGTCAGCTCGTCGGCCCGGGCGGTCGCCCGCGCGACCACGTTCGTGATGCCGAGCCCGTACGCCAACAGCTCCTGCTGCTCCGCCGGCTTCATCAGCCTCGGCGTGAAACCGGACAGGTGCAGCACCGGCCAGAAGCGGTTGCCGGGGCGGGCGAAGTGGTGGCCGGTCGCCGCCGTCATCAATCCCGGGTTGATACCGCAGAACAGCACGCGCAGGCCGCCCGCGACCACGTCCGGGACGAGACGGTCGCGGGCGGCCTCCAGTTCCGCCTGGGTGAAGCGGGTCAGAGGATCGCTCCCGGGGCGTAGCCGGCGGCCTCCGGGCGCTGCTTCACGATCTCCTCGATCCGGCCGACGACGGTGGCCACCTGGTCGGCGGCGGCACCGGTGAAGGAGAGCTTGTCGGCCATCAGCGCGTCGAGCTGCGCCCGGTCCAGCGGGATGCGCTCGTCGGCGGCGAGCTTGTCCAGCAGCTCGTTGCGCTCGGCGCCCCGCTCGCGCATCGCGAGGGCGGAGGCCACCGCGTTCTCCTTGATCGCCTCGTGCGCGACCTCGCGGCCCACGCCCGCGCGCACCGCTCCCATCAGCACCTTGGTGGTGGCGAGGAACGGCAGGTAGCGGTCCAGCTCACGCGAGACGACCGCGGGGAAGGCGCCGAACTCGTCGAGCACGGTCAGGAACGTCTCCAGCAGGCCGTCCAGCGCGAAGAACGCGTCGGGGAGGGCGACCCGGCGCACCACCGAGCAGGACACGTCGCCCTCGTTCCACTGGTCACCCGCCAGCTCGCCGGTCATCGACGCGTAGCCGCGCAGGATGACCATGAGGCCGTTGACGCGCTCGCAGGAGCGGGTGTTCATCTTGTGCGGCATCGCCGAGGAGCCGACCTGGCCCGGCTTGAAGCCCTCGGTGACCAGCTCGTGCCCGGCCATCAGCCGGATCGTCTTCGCCAGCGACGACGGGGCCGCCGCCAGCTGCACCAGCGCGGTGACGACCTCGTAGTCCAGCGAGCGCGGGTAGACCTGGCCGACCGAGGTGAAGGCCTGGGAGAAGCCGAGGTGGTCGGCGATCCGCTGCTCCAGGCCGGCCAGCTTCGCCGCGTCCCCGCCGAGCAGGTCGAGCATGTCCTGTGCGGTGCCGACCGGGCCCTTGATGCCGCGCAGCGGGTAGCGGCCGAGCAGCTCCTCGACCCGGCCGTACGCCACGAGCAGCTCGTCGGCGGCGGTCGCGAAACGCTTGCCGAGGGTGGTGGCCTGGGCGGCCACGTTGTGGGAGCGGCCGGCCATGACCAGTTCGCCGTACTCGCCGGCCAGCTTGCCCAGACGGGCCAGGACGGCCACCGTACGGTCGCGCATCAGCTCCAGGGAGAGACGGATCTGGAGCTGCTCGACATTCTCCGTGAGGTCGCGGGAGGTCATGCCCTTGTGCACGTGCTCGTGCCCGGCGAGGTCGTTGAACTCCTCGATCCGCGCCTTCACGTCGTGCCGCGTGACCTTCTCGCGCTCGGCGATCGAGGCCAGGTCGACCTGGTCGAGGACGCGCTCGTAGTCGGCGATCGCCGTGTCCGGCACCTCGATCCCGAGGTCCTTCTGCGCGCGCAGCACGGCGAGCCAGAGCTGACGCTCCAGCTTCACCTTCTGCTCGGGCGACCAGAGCGTGGCGAGCTCGGCGGAGGCGTAGCGTCCGGCGAGGACGTTCGGGATGCGGGGCTTGGCGGGAGCGGAAGTCACGTGTACGGATTCTACTGGCGCTTCGTGCAGGCCAGCGCCACGGGGCTGTTCGGCGGAACCTACGAGACCTGTGTCACCACCCGGTTTCGGCGACCCCGGCCGGGGCGTCCGCGCCGGCCCGGCGGCGGCGCGAAGCGGCAGGCCAGGGTCTCACCCCGCGGGCCGCGGCACCGGCGCGGCCGCTCCACCCGGTGCATCCCGCGTGGCCGTCGCGCGCCTACTCCGCGGGCAGCTGGTACGGCAGCAGCTCGGGCCGCTTCGGGGGCAGACCGTCGCCGGACGAGCGGCCGGTCAGCCGGCGTGCGATCCACGGCAGCAGGTGCTGCCGGGCGAACCGGGCGTCCGCCACGCGCCGGGCCAGCCAGCCGGGCGGCAGGGTCGCCGGCATCGGTGTGTGCCACTCGGTGTCCTCGGGGTCGTACCCCAGGCCCTGCCAGACCGCCTCGGCGACCCGGCGGTGCCCCTCGGCCGTCAGGTGCAGCCGGTCCACGTCCCACAGCCGCGGGTCGCCGAGGGAAGGCGCGCCGTACAGGTCGACGACCAGCGCGCCGTGCCGGGCGGCGAGGTCGTCGACGCAGGCGAACAGCTCCTCCATGCGCGGCCGGAACCGCTCCAGGACCGGGCCCTGGCGGCCGGGGCTGCGCATCAGCACCAGCTGCTTGCAGGACGGGGCGAGCCGCTCCACCGCCTCGGTGAGCAGACCCCGCACGCGGCCCATGTCGCACTTGGGGCGCAGCGTGTCGTTGAGGCCGCCGACCAGGGTGATCACATCGGCGCCCATGGCGGCCGCCACCGGCACCTGCTCCTCGACGATCTGGCCGATGAGTTTGCCCCGCACCGCGAGGTTGGCGTACCGGAAGCCGGGCGTGTGGGCGGCCATCCGGCCCGCCAGGAGGTCCGCCCAGCCCCGGTAGGTGCCGTCGGGCAGCAGGTCCGACATGCCCTCGGTGAAGGAGTCGCCGACCGCGACCAGGCTGGAGTACGGGGGTGTGGTGTTCGTCTGCATGGCGTCAGCGATGGTAACCCGTTCACATACCCGCCGGTCGGTCGACCTCCACACCCCCGCCCGCGGTCAGGCCCGCTGGCCGAACAGCTCCCGCAGCACGTCCTCCATGGTCACCAGCCCCGCGAGCCGCCCGTCGGCGCCGAGCACGGCCGCCAGGTGCGTACGGCTGCCGCGCATGGCCGTGAGGACGTCGTCCAGGGGCGTCGTCTCCCGCACGCGCGCGATGGGCCGCAGGTCCCGCAGCCGGAACGGCACGTCCCGCGGGGAGGCGTCCAGCGCGTCCTTCACATGCAGGTAGCCCACGATCCGGCGCCCCTCGTCGACCACGGGGAAACGGGAGAACCCGGACTCGCCCGCGAGCCGCTCCAGCTCGTCCGGCGTCACGCCCACGCGCGCGTAGACGACACGCTCCAGCGGCAGCACGACGTCCCGCACCGGGCGGCGGCCCAGCTCCAGCGCGTCGTGCAGCCGCTCCTGGGCCCGGTCGTCGAGGAGACCCGCCTCCCCGGCGTCCTTGACGATCTGCGCCAGCTCCGCGTCCGAGAAGGTGGCCGTGACCTCGTTCTTCGTCTGGATCCGCAGCAGCTTCAGCAGACCGTTCGCGAAGGCGTTGATGGCGAAGATCACCGGGCGCAGCGCCCGGGAGAGCGTGACCAGCGGCGGTCCGAGCAGCAGCGCGCTGCGCACCGGCTCGGCGAGTGCCACGTTCTTCGGCACCATCTCACCCAGCAGCATGTGCAGATAGGTCGCCAGGGTCAGCGCGATCACGAAGGAGACCGCGTGACCCGCGCCCTCGGGCACGCCGATCGCGTGGAACACCGGCTCCAGCAGATGGGCGATCGCCGGTTCCGCCACCACACCGAGGACCAGGGTGCACAGCGTGATGCCGAGCTGCGCGGCCGCCATCAGCGCGGACACGTGCTCCAGGCCCCACAGCACGCTCTTGGCGCGCCGGTCGCCCCGCTCGGCGTACGGCTCGATCTGGGAGCGGCGTACGGAGATCAGCGCGAACTCCGCTCCGACGAAGAAGGCGTTGACGACCAGGGTCGCCAGGCCGATCAGCAACTGGACGGCGGTCACCGGCCGACCTCCTGTTCCGACGGGGTGGTCAGCGGGGCGTGCAGCAGCACCCGGGCGGCCCTGCGGCCGGACGCGTCGACCACGTCCATGCGCCAGCCGGCCACTTCGACGCTGTCACCGACGGCCGGGATGCGGCCCAGTTCGGTGGCGACGAGGCCGGCGAGCGTCTCGTACGGACCCTCCGGGGTGTGCAGGCCCACCCGCGCGAGCTGGTCGGTGCGGGCGGCACCGTCGGCCGAGTACAGGACGCGGCCGTCGTCGCCCGTGCCGGCCGGGGCGAGGTCGGGTGTCTCGTGCGGGTCGTGCTCGTCGCGGACCTCGCCGACGACCTCCTCGACGATGTCCTCCAGGGTCGCCACGCCCGCCGTGCCGCCGTACTCGTCGATGACCACGGCCATCGTCCGCTTCCCGGACAGCCGGTCCAGGAGGCGGTCCACGGTCAGGGACTCGGGCACCAGCAGCGGCTCGCGCATGATCTCGGCGACGGACACGCGCGTGCGGCGCTGTGCCGGGACCGCCAGGACGTCCTTGATGTGGGCGGTGCCGACCACCGTGTCCAGGCCGCCCTGGTAGACGGGGAAGCGGGAGAGGCCGGTCGCCCGGGTCGCGTTCGCCACGTCCTCGCAGGTCGCCTGGGCCTCCAGGGCGATGACCTGGACCCGCGGGGTCATCACGTTCTCCGCGGTCAGGTCGGCCAGGTTCAGCGTGCGCACGAACAGCTCGGCGGTGTCCGCCTCCAGTGCGCCCTGCTTGGCGGAGTGCCGGGCCAGCGCCGCCAGTTCCTGGGGGCTGCGGGCGGAGGCCAGCTCCTCGGCGGGCTCCAGGCCGAACCGGCGCACGACACGGTTCGCGGTGTTGTTCAGGTGGGTGATGAAGGGACGGAAGGCGGCGCTGAACCAGCGCTGCGCGTTGCCCACCCGCTTGGCCACGGCCAGCGGGGCGGAGATCGCCCAGTTCTTCGGCACCAGCTCGCCGACCACCATCAGGAACACGGTCGACAGGGCGGTGCCCAGCACCAGCGCGACCGAGCTCGCCGCGGTCTCCGACAGACCGATCGACTCCAGCGGGCCGGAGATCAGCTTGGCGATCGAGGGCTCGGCGAGCATGCCCACCACCAGGTTGGTGACGGTGATGCCGAGCTGGGCGCCGGAGAGCTGGAAGGTGAGGTTGCGGACGGCCTTGAGGGCGCCGGCCGCACCCGTCTCGCCGCGCTCCGCGGCCCGCTCCAGCTCCCTGCGCTCCACGGTCGTCAGCGAGAACTCGGCCGCGACGAAGGCGCCGCACGCGAGCGACAGCAGGATCGCCACCAGCAGCAGGAGGACTTCCGTCATCGTGTCACCTCCGTCCCATCGTCGGACAGGGCGGGGAGGATCGCGCGATGTGGGGTACTGGGAGGCTCGCCCATGGGCGGACGCTCACACCTTTCATGAACCGGTAGGAGGACCGTACTGTCCGCACGGTCCTCCAAGAGTAAAGGGTCGGCAAAACGGATGGCGTGGTCGGCGGGGCTCAGCCGGTGAGCGGCTTCACCCAGCGCCGCCAGTGCTCTTCCGGCGTGTACCCCGCCGCGCGCCACGCATGGTGGGCCGTCTCGTTGCGTGTCAGCACCATCGCGTCCCCGCGCCGCCCGCCCAGCCGGACGAACCGCTCCTCCGCCGCGGTCAGCAGCGCCGAACCGATCCCCTGGCGGCGGCGCCCCGGATGCACGGCCAGCCGGTACAGATGGCAGCGCCACCCGTCGAAGCCCGCGATCACCGTGCCGACCAGCTCCCCCTCCCCTCCCGGCTCTCGGCCGTGCTGGAGCGGGGGGACCTCCATGGCCAGGATCAGCGCCTCGGGGTCGCGGGTGATCAGCCGCTCCACGCCGTCCCGGTCGTCGCTGATGCTCGTGCCCTCGGCGGAGGTCTTCCAGAAGGCCAGCACGGTGTCGAGGTCGTCGGGCGTCGCGGCCCGTATCCGCAGATCAGACATGCGGGTGATCACACCACGGGCGGCGGGCGCGGACGGGTGATTCCAGCATCCGGACCGACGCGCCACACCTGGGCACGCCACAGCCTGGACCGCCCCACCCCGGGCGCGCCCCAGCCGGGCGCCCCCCCGGGCACGGCTACCGGCCCTTCCGCTCCGCCGGCACCGGCGCGACGTCGCGCTCCCGCGCGGGCTCCCCGGCAGCACGCCACCCGCCCGTCGCGCTCGTCGGCCGTGGTCGGCGTCGGCCCGGCCGGGCTCTGCGCCGACGGCCGCGCGACGCCGCGATGCCGTCACTCGTGCGCGATGGCCGCCAGCACGTTCATGCGGGAGGCGCGCAACGCCGGGAGGAGGGCCGCCACGACACCGACCACCGCCGAGCCGACGACGACCGCGACGATCGTGCCCCACGGGATCGCCAGCGCCTTCATGCCCTGCAGGGCCAGCACCTGCTGCGTGCACACGCCCCACACCAGGCCCAGCACGAGCCCCAGGACCGCGCCGAACACCGCGATCACCACCGACTCGAGCCGGATCATCCGGCGCAACTGCCGGCGCGCCAGCCCGATCGCCCGCAGCAGCCCGATCTCCCGGGTCCGCTCCACCACCGACAGGGCGAGGGTGTTGACCACGCCGAGCACCGCGATGACGATCGCGAGCCCCAGCAGCGCGTACACCAGGTACAGCAGCACGGCGATCTGGTCGTGCACCAGCTCCTTGTAGTCGGCCTGGTCGCGCACCTGCACCTGCGGATACGGCTCGAGCGCCCGCTCCAGCCGGGGCCGCAGGTCGTCGGCGTTCGTCCCGGGCCCGGCGTTGACGTACAGCACGGAGTCCTGCCCGCCGGGCACGTACTCCTCGACCGTCGCGAGGCCGAGGAACAGGCCGCCCCGCATGCCCGGCCCCTCGGCGGCGTCCTGGTCGGTGAGCGCGCCCACCCTCAGCGGGACGGTCCGGCCACCGGGGAACCCCACCGGGAGAGCGCTGCCGATCCGCACGCCGTGGTCCCGCGCGAAGTCCACGTCCATGCCGAGCGCGCCGTCGGCCAGCGCGGCCGCCGTGTCGCCCTGCGCGTACGTCACGTGGGCGACCGCGTCGACCTGGTCGTCGTACCCGCCGGCCGTCGTCTCGACCCGCTCGCCGTCCGGCAGCCGTACGGCGACCGGCGCGAACCGCTGCCGTACGACGACCCCCACGCCGTCGGTGGCGCGGACCCGGTCGGTGACCTCCTGGGAGAACGGGGTGAAGTTGGTGTTCTGGATGACGAAGTCGGCGCCGAGGGTCTTGTCGATCTGCTGGTCGAAGGACTCCGACATCGAGGCGCTCGCCACCGACATGCCGCCCACCAGGGCGATGCCCACCATGAGCGCGGCGGCGGTGGCGCCGGTGCGGCGCGGGTTGCGCAGGGCGTTGCGCTGGCTCATCCGGCCGACCGAGCCGAACAGCGCCGGGAAGGCCGCGCCGAGCACCCGGATCACCGGACGCACCAGCAGCGGTCCCGCGACGACGGTGGCGACGAGCGTGAGGACGACACCGACCCCCAGCAGGGAGGCCGCGGACGCCGTCTCCGACGCGCTCACGCAGCCGGCGAGCGCGGCCGCCCCGAGGGCGCCGACGACGGCTCCCACCGCCGCCCGCACCTTCAGCGGCCGTCCCACCCCGGCGACGTCCGCGTCCGCGAGGGCCGCCATGGGCGACACGGTCGCCGCGCGGCGGGCCGGAAGGTAGGCGGCCACGAAGGTCACGCCGACGCCGACGACGTACGCCGCCACCGGAGTGGTCCAGCCGACGGCCATCTCCGTGGTCTTCAGGTTCATGCCGAACGCGCTCATCAGCCGGATCAGCCCGGCCGCCAGAGCGATGCCGGCGGCGAGACCCAGCGTGGAGCCGACCAGGCCCAGCAGCACCGCCTCGGTGAGCACCGAGCGCCGTACCTGGCGGCGGTCCGCGCCGAGGGCACGCAACAGGCCCAGCTCACGGGTGCGCTGGGCGATCAGCATCGAGAAGGTGTTGACGATCAGGAACACGCCCACCAGCACGGCGATCCCGGCGAAGCCCAGCATGACGTACTTGATCACGTCGAGGAACCCGCCCAGGCTCTCCGCCGCCGACTTCGCCTGCTCGTCGGCCGTCCTCACGTCGTAGGGCGCGGAGCCGATCACGTCGGCGACGCGGCGCTTGAGTTCGGCGTCGGTCACCCCCTCCGCCGCGTCGACGGAGATGCTCGTGGCCCGGTCCGCCGAGCCCAGCAGCCGCGTGGCGGCGACCTGCGGGTCGAGGAAGACCAGTGCCGCGCCGGGGTTGGTGGTCCTGAAGGTGGCGATGCCGACGATCTCGACCTCGAAGGAGCCCGGCTGGGCCATCACCGTCAGGGCGTCGCCGATCTCCACGTCCTTCTTGTCGGCGGTGTCGGCGTCGAGCAGGGCCTCACCGGCGCCGCGCGGGGCGCGGCCCGAGGTCAGCTCCACCGGGCTGCGGTCGGTGACATGCCAGTCGGCGGCGATGGTGGGCGCGCCGGTGGTCGGGCCGACGGACTCGTTCTCGCTGTTCACGACGGTGATGTTCTCGACGCCCACGTCGGCGTGGGCCGAGGCGGCCCCGTCGACGCGGGCCACCCGCTCGGCGAGGGCGGCCGGTACGGTGCTGACCGCGCCGGTGGGCACGTAGGCGTCCAGGTCCTCCTTCGGTTCGACCGTCACGTCGGCCGACGTGGACGCGAAGAGGCGGTCGAAGGTGCGCGTCACCGTGTCGGAGAAGATCAGACTGCCCGCGACGAACGCCACCGAGAGCACCACCGCCAGGGCCGACAGCAGCAGCCGGCCCTTGTGGGCGAGGAAGCTCCGCAGCGTCGCCCTCAGCACCGGCTCAGCCCCCCTCCGCGGCGTCGCCGACCTGGGCGCGGATCACGTCGAAGCGCTTCATGCGGTTCAGCACCGACTCCGCCGTCGGCTGTTCCATCTCGTCCACGATCCGCCCGTCCGCGAGGAAGAGCACCAGGTCGGAGTGGGCGGCGGCGCCCGGGTCGTGGGTGACCATGACCACGGTCTGGCCCAGGCCGTCCACGGCCTCGCGCAGGAAACCGAGGACCTCCAGGCCGGCCCGCGAGTCCAGGTTGCCGGTCGGTTCGTCCGCGAAGATCAGCTCCGGGCGCGAGGCGAGCGCCCGGGCGCAGGCCACACGCTGCTGCTGGCCGCCGGAGAGTTGCGACGGCCGGTGCCTGAGGCGGTCCCGCAGCCCGAGCGTGTCGATCACCCGGTCCAGCCACTCCCGGTCGGGCTTCTGGCCCGCGATGTCCATCGGCAGGCTGATGTTCTCGGCCGCGTTCAGCGTCGGGATCAGGTTGAACGACTGGAACATGAACCCGATCCGGTCGCGGCGCAGCCGGGTCAGCTCCCGGTCCTTCAGCCCCGTGATCTCGGTGTCGCCGAGCCACACCTGTCCGGCCGAGACGGTGTCGAGCCCTGCCAGGCAGTGCATCAGCGTGGACTTCCCGGACCCCGAGGGCCCCATGACCGCGGTGAAGCGTCCGCGCAGGATGTCCACGTCCACCGAGTCCAGGGCGAGCACGGTGGTCTCGCCCGAGCCGTACGCCTTGGTCAGCCCGCGGGCGCGGGCCGCCACGTCGTCGGCGGGGGCCAGGCCGGGGGCGTGCTGCGGAGCAGGTGTGGACACGGTGTCTCCTCGCTCGCGGGGGCGTGCCGGACGTGCCTGTCCGGCCGAGGGTAATGTGACCGGGCACACACCCGGTAATACTTTTCGGCACGGGACCGCCCTTGCCGGTGCTAGCGCCTCGGCGCTAGCGTCGAGGTATGGCGAAGACCCAGCTGAACGTGCGCGTCGACGAGGGCACGGCCCGCGCCGCCCGCGAGCGCGCCACCGCGCGCGGCATGAGCGTCAACCGCTACATCGAAGAGCTGGTCAGACAGGACACGGGGGAGGCGGGCCACACCTTCGTGGAGGCCGCCGCCGACTTCATGAAGCAGTACGAGACCGTCTTCGCCGAGGAGTTCGGCCCGGCCCGCGAGGGCACACGCCCCACGCGCGAAGGTCGCCGCTGAACCCTTGAACAACCTCAGTATCGACCTCGCCTGGCTCCTGATGCTCGCCGAACAGAAGACGCCGGGAGACCCCCAGGTCACCGACTGGGGGGCCCTGGTGGCCGCCGTGGCGCGCCATCAGGCCGAGATCTTCGACGTCCCTGTCTACGACAGCCCGCACGCCCGGGCGGCGTCACTGCTCCAGCTCCTCCTGCACGTCCCCGCGCTGGAGCGCTCGAACGCCCTCTTCGCCTGCTCCGTCGCGTACGCCTACCTCGTGGCCAGCGGGGCGAAGGTCGTCACCTCACCGGAGCAGGTCCGCGACCTGGCCCGGCTGGTCAAGAGCGGCGAGGCGTCGGTCCACGACATCGCGGAGGAACTGCGCCAGTGGAGCCTGTGAGACCCGTGGCGCGGACCAGGGGCCGGTGCGAGGCTCAGGTCTCGTCGTCGGCCGGCCGCCAGGCCGTCCCCAGCACGCAGTACGACACCGGCAGCCGCGGCCCCTTCTCCGGCAGCACCAGCCGCCGGTAGGGGCCGAGCCGGAACCCGGCCTCGCGCAGCGCCGCGACCGGGTCGCGGGACAGATGGCAGCCGCCGGCGAGGCGCGGCCACACCGTCCGGTCCAGCGCCCGCTGGGTGAAGGCCATCGCCGGACCGCCCCCCACCCCGTGCTCCAGGAACCGCAGCTCGCCGCCGGGCCGCAGCACCCGCCGCAGCTCGGCGAGGGCCCGCGGCACGTCGCGCACACTGCACAGCACCAGCGAGCACACCGCCGCGTCGAAGGCCTCGCTCTTGACCGGCAGCGCCTCCGCCGCGCCCGGGACGACGTCGACGGGCACCTCGGCTCGCAGGGCCGACTGCCGCGCCAGCCTGCGCATCACCCGCTCCGGCTCGATCGCGACCACCTCCGAGACCGTCCCCGGGTAGTGCGTGAAGTTCAGCCCGTTGCCCGCGCCGAGCTCGACGACCCGGCCGGAGAGCCCGGCGAGCAGCCGGACGCGCAGGCCGGCCACCCCGGCACGGGTCTCCGCGGCCACACTGAGCCGGGCGTAGCAACGGGCGAACAGCGGGTGGTGGACGGGATCACCGCGCACCTGGCCGGCGCCGGTCGGGCTGAGGCGAAGGACACGACCCCGTGGCATGGCGACCTCCCGGGCAGGACGGGCCTACCGGGATTCTCCCCCGCGCGGGCCCGCCGCACCCCCCTCGGTCCTCACCGGACGAAGTCGCGCACCTGTTCGTAGATCCCGGGGTCGTTGTTCATGTCGGTGTGCGATACGCAGCCGACACCCACGTTCGTGGCCCCGCTCAGCAGCGCCGAGGAGTCCGGGTTGATCGCCTCGTCGCAGTTCGACCAGTAGCTCGCGTACGTGACGCCGCCCGGTGTCTCGTCACCGGAGTTGAGCGCGGTGAGGAACGCGCTGCCCGTCTGCATCTCGGTGCACGAGGGGTACAGCCACCCGCACAGCGAGGCGACGGACGTGCCGTGGTTGGTGCCGGCGACCGAGACGAAGTCGTCCACGTACGCCGTCCCGCCCAGGTTCTTGAGGTAGTAGCGGGAGCTGAGCGCGCCCATGGAGTGCACCACGAGGTCCACCTTGCTCGCCCCGGTGCGCGCGAGCACGTTCTGGATCTCGGTGGCCAGCTGCCGGGCGGTGGTGGCGTTCGACTGGGACCAGCTGTACGACCACGCGTCCAGCTCGGCGGCGGTGTAGCCGTCCGCCCGGAAGTTCGCGACCCAGTCGGTCCAGCTGCTCGACGAACTGCTGATGCCGTGGACGAAGACGACCGGGTCGTGCGTCGCCGCGTGGGCCGGGGGAGCGGAGAGGGAGAGTGACAGAAGGAGCGATGCGGCAACGGCCGAGAGGGCCGCGGCGATGCGACGCGTGGGGCGCTGCATGAGGCCTCCTGAAACGGGTGGGGTGAACAGGAGTGTCCGGTGGGGTCTACGCGCGCCGCATCGGTGAAATCGCCGGTCTTTACGGTTCAAGTAACCGATCGGTAACGTCACTTGTGTGGTGACTCCGGTGAACCCCCCACCCCTCGACCGCACTTCGCCACCGCCGCTCCCGGACCCGTGGCAGCGCCCGCCCTCCGCGCTCCCCGAACGCGTCCGCATCCGGGTGCTGCGCCAGGTGTACGGCGATCCGCGGGCGGCCGCCGAACTCGCGGCGCGGCTGACCGAACGTCAGGCGGCCGGCCTCGACCCGCTGCCCGCCGAACCGGCGCGACTGGCACCCGCGTTGCTCGCCGCCCGCCGCCGCGCCGTACGGGCGCTGCCGGACGACACACGGCTGCTGCTCCTGCTCGCCGCGGCCGACCAGTACCCGGTCGCCACCCACGCCTTCCCGCGGGCCGTCGCCGCCGCCCGCCTCGACATCCGGCCGCTGGAGGCCGCCGAGGCCGCCGGCCTGGCCCACGCCACCACCGACGGCGTCGGCTTCGTCGACCCGTGGACCCGGATCGCCGCCTACGAGGCGGCAGGCCCGGCCGACCGGCGCGACGTCCACCGGTTGCTCGCCCGCGTCCTGCACGGGGCGGGCGAGGGTCCCCGGCGGTCCTGGCACCGGGGAGCGGGCGCCCTCGGCCCCAGCGGCCGGCTCGCGGCGGAGCTGACGACGGCCGCCGCACAGGCCCGCGACGCCGGGGACCCGGCCCTCGCCGCCGCCCTCGCCGAGCGCGCCGCGGCCCTCGCCCCGGGCCCGCGCGAACAGGCCCGCCTCCTCGCCGAGGCCGCCACCGACGCCTGGAACTCCGGCGACGGCAACCGAGCCCGCCTCCTCGCCGCCCGCACCCCGGCCGAGGCCACGGACGGCCTCCTCGCCCTGCGGACGGGCCACGCGGGGGAGGCGTTCGACACCCTGCTGCAGGGCGCCGTACGGGTCGCGGGCACGGCGAACGGACCGGCGGGGACGGCCGAGGGGACGAGGCAGGCGGGGACGGCCGAGGCGAACGGACCCGTGGGGACGGCCGAGGCGAACGCCCGCCACCTCCTCGCCCGCGCCGCCGAGGCCGCCGTCTACACGGGCGACCTGCGCCGCTGCCGCGAGGCCGTCCGCGCCGCCCGACGGCTCGGCATCGCACCGCCGGGCGTGCTCGCCGGACTCGCGGCGGCTGTCGACGGGCGGTACGAGGACGCGCGGAACCTGCTGGAAGCGACCGCCGGCCGCTGCGGGCCGGGCGGCGACCCCACCCTCCTCGTCCACGCGGCCATGGCCGCCCTGATGCTCGGCGACCACACCCGCGCCACCACCGCCACCGTCCGGGCGGCCGCCGCCGCCCGCACCCGGGGCATCACCCCCGTCGTGTCCCAGGCCATGGAGTTCCGCGCCTACGCCGACTTCTGGACCGGCCGCACCCGTGCCGCCGAGGCCGCCGCCCTCGACGCCCTGCGCCAGGCGTACGCCACCGGACAGGACAACGGCGCCTGCCATCTGCAGGCCGCGCTCGCCATGTTCGCGGCGCTCACCGGCGACGCCGACCTGTGCCGCGAACGGGCCGCCGCCGCCCGCTCCCACGCCCTCGCCCACGGGCTGGGCCTGCCCGCCGCGCTGGCCCAGTGGGCGCTCGCCTTCCTCGACCTCGGTCACGGCCGCCACGACGCCGCCGCGGCCCGGCTGCGCGCCCTCGCCGGGTTCGGCCCCGGCCACGGTCACCGGGCCGTCCGCCACCTCGCCACCCCGCACTACGTCGAGGCCGCCGTCCGCACGGACGACACCCGGGCGGCGCGCGCCGCCCACGCCGACTACGACCGCTGGGCCCGCGCCGTCGGCAGCCCCGACGACCTGGCCCTCAGCGCCCGCTGCCGGGCCCTGCTCACCCCGGGTGCCGACGCCGTCGACCACTACCGCACCGCACTGGACCTGCATGCCCAGGGCACCCGCGCCTTCGAACGGGCCCACACGGAACTGCTGTTCGGCGGTGCCCTGCGCCGACTGCGCCGCCGCACGGAGGCCCGGGAGCGACTGCACGGCGCGCTGGAGGCGTTCGAGGCCTTCGGCGCACCGCACTGCGCCGACCGCGCCCGCACGGAACTGCGCGCCCTCGGCGCCCCCGCCGCCGGCCGGCGCGCGCCCGAGAGCCGCACGGCCCACCTGACCGCCCAGCAACTGCGCGTCGCCCGCATGGCGGCCGAGGGCGCCACCAACCGCGAGATCGCCGCCCGCCTCGCCCTCAGCCCCCGCACCATCGACCACCACCTGCGAGGCGTCTTCACCCGCCTGGGCATCCGCTCCCGCATCGAACTGGTCCGGCTGCTCGAGGAAGGGGAGGGGGACGGCGGTTAGGGCCTTCCGGCGGTCAGGAGTCCGGTACCGCGCTCTGGCGGAACGCTCGGGGCGCGGTCCTCGCCCGGAACGCCTCCGCCTCCCACCTGCCGTCCAGCCGCGGTGCCAGCCAGCCCGGCGCCTGCGCACGGAAGTCGGCCGGCGCGAGCGATCCGGCACCGTCGGGCAGCGCCCCCAGCAGCGGGGCGCCGGCGACGTCCGGCAGGTCGGTGACGTTGCACCGCATCGCCAGATCGGGGGAGCCGGGCCAGCTGCCGATGACCACCCCGAGCAACTCCACGCTCCGCGAGCGCAGTTCCCGGGCCGTCAGCTCCGTGGTGTTCAGCGTGCCCAGGCCCGCCGAGGCCACCACCAGCACCGGTGCCCGCAGCAGCTCCGCCGCGTCGGCCAGCGTCCCGCCCGCCTCGTCGAAGCGGACCAGCAGCCCGCCCGCGCCCTCGACGAGGACCAGGTCGTGCTCGGCGGCCAGCTTGGCGGCGGCCTCGGCGACCTCACGCGGGCGCACCGGTTCCCGGCCGGCCCGCCGGGCCGCCGTCGCGGGCGCCAGCGGGTCGGGGAAGCGGGCGACCTCCGCCGGCGTGACCGCACCCGCCAGCCGCGCGACCTCCTCGGCGTCCCCGCGCTCGTCCGGCCCGACGCCGGTCTGGGCGGCCTTCAGTACGGCCACCGAGCGGCCGGCCCCGAGCGCCGACGCGGCGAGCGCCGCGGTCGTGACGGTCTTGCCGACCTCCGTGCCCGTTCCCGTGATCACCAGGATCGGCATGCTCATCCCTCCCGTGCCGCCGCGCACACCGCGCGTGCGATCCGTGCCACGTCCGCGTCGCCGGTGACGTACGGAGGCATCGTGTAGACGAGGTCGCGGAACGGCCGCAGCCACACGCCCTCCCGCACGGCGGCGTCCGTGGCGGCCTTCATGTCCACCGCGTGGCCCAGCTGGACGACCCCGATCGCGCCGAGCACCCGTACGTCCTTCACGCCCGGCACCTCACGCGCGGGAGCCAGTCCCTCGCGCAGCCCCGCCTCGATCCGCTTGACCTCCGCGAGCCAGTCCTGCCCGAGCAGGAGCTCGATCGAGGCGCAGGCGACGGCCGCCGCCAGCGGGTTGCCCATGAAGGTCGGCCCGTGCGCGAGGACCGGGACCTCGCCCCGCGAGATGCCGTCGGCCACCCGCGCCGTGCACAGGGTCGCCGCCATCGTCAGGTAGCCGCCGGTCAGCGCCTTGCCGACGCACATCACGTCCGGCGTCACCGCCGCGTGCCCGGCCGCGAACAGGGAGCCGGTGCGCCCGAACCCGGTCGCGATCTCGTCGAACACCAGCAGCACGTCGTGCGCGTCGCAGGCTTCGCGCAGCACCCGCAGATACGCCGGCGAGTGGAACCGCATCCCGCCCGCGCCCTGCACCACGGGCTCGACGATCACCGCGGCCAGCTCGTCGGCGTGCCGCTCGACCGCGGCGCGCAGCTGCTCCGCGTACGCCTCCTCGTAGGCGGCGGGGGGCGGGTCCACGAAGACCTGGCGGGGCAGCACCCCGGTCCACAGGTCGTGCATCCCGCCCTCGGGGTCGCACACCGACATCGGTTGCCAGGTGTCGCCGTGGTAGCCGCCGCGCCAGGTCAGCAGCCGGCGCTTGCCCGGACGGCCCAGCGAGCGCCAGTACTGGAGGCACATCTTGACCGCGACCTCGACCGACACCGACCCCGAGTCGGCGAGGAACACATGCTCCAGGCCGTCGGGCGACATGTCGACAAGGAGTTTCGCCAGTCGTACGGCGGGCTCGTGGGTGAGCCCGCCGAACATCACGTGGCTCATCCGTCCGAGCTGCTCGCGCGCGGCCTCGTTGAGCACCGGGTGGTTGTAGCCGTGGATCGCCGACCACCAGGACGACATGCCGTCCACCAGGTCGGCCGAACCGTCCGCCGGCCGCAGCCGCACCCCGCTCGCCGACTCCACGACGAGCGGCTCGACCCGGCCGGGCATCGGACCGTACGGATGCCACACATGCCGCCGGTCGAGGTCCAGCAGCTCGGACACGCTCAGCTCAGGCATTGGGCGCGAGGTCCGTCCCGGCACCCCGGCGGCGTACGGCGACCAGGTCCGTACGCGGCTCACCGGTGGGCGCGGCCGCGGCGGAACCACAGACACCGCCCCCCTCGTGCGATCCGCAGCCCGCGCTCTCGTGCGATCCGCACCCCGCGCTCTCGTGCGACCCGCAGCCCCCGCCGGCGGCCCGGTGCTCCGGCAGCGTCACCCGGTCCGCGCCCTCCACCTCGAAACCGGCGTCCGCGATCATCTCCAGGTCGGCCTTGCCCGCCTGGCCCTCGCTGGTCAGGTAGTCACCGAGGAAGATCGAGTTGGCCAGGTGCAGCGCGAGCGGCTGCATCGTGCGCAGATGGACCTCACGTCCGCCCGCGATCCGCACCTCCACGTCCGGGCACACGAACCGCACCATGGCCAGGATCCGCAGACACCGCTGCGGGGTGAGATGCCACTCCTTGGCCAGCGGGGTGCCCTCGAACGGGATCAGGAAGTTGACCGGAACCGAGTCGGGGTCCAGCTCGCGCAGCGCGAAGACCACGTCGACCAGGTCCTCGTCGCTCTCACCCATGCCCGCGATCAGACCCGAGCAGGCGGACAGCCCCGCCGCGTGCGCCTTCTGCACCGTGTCCACCCGGTCGGCGTACGTGTGCGTGGTCGTGATGTCCGCGTACGTCCCCTCGGACGTGTTCAGGTTGTGGTTGTAGGCGTCGGCGCCCGCCTCGCGCAGCCGCTCCGCCTGGCCGTCGGAGAGCAGGCCGAGGCAGGCGCACACCTCGACCTCCTCGTTCTGCTCCTTGATCGCCTTGATGGTCTCCGAGACCCGGTCCACGTCCCGGTCGGTCGGGCCGCGCCCGGACGCCACCAGACACACCCGCTTGGCACCGCCGGCCAGCCCCGCGGCCGCCGCCTGGGAGGCCTCGTCGGGCTTGAGCCAGGTGTACTTGAGGATCCCGGCCGTGGAGCCCAGCCGCTGGGAGCAGTAGGAGCAGTCCTCGGGGCACAGCCCCGACTTCAGGTTGACGAGATAGTTGAGTTTCACCCGTCGCCCGAACCAGTGCCGGCGCACCTTCCCGGCCGCGGCCACCACATCGAGCAGGTCGTCGTCGGACGTCGCGAGGACGGCCAGCGCTTCCTCGCGGGTCGGCAGCTCGCGCCGAAGCCCCTTGTCCACCAGCGTGTTCAGCAGGTCCATGAGAGCCGATCCTGTCCTACGGACCCGCTCCGGGCCAAGGTAGGGATCACACAACACACCCGGTTCGACGTGTGGGTATTGCCACACCATGGGTGGCCGGTCCTACGGCTAGTGTCTGTCCGCTACCTACAAAAGCCCCGGAGGAGCCATGGCGTTCGGCTGGATCGACGAACAGGCGGAGCTGCGCCGCCGTGCCGGACTGGTACGGACCCTGCGGCCCCGGCCGGCCGACTCGCCGCTCCTCGACCTCGCGAGCAACGACTACCTGGGCCTGGCCCACCACCCCGAGGTCACCGAGGGCGCGGCGCGGGCCGCCCGGACCTGGGGCGGGGGCGCGACCGGTTCCCGGCTCGTCACCGGCACCACCGAGCTGCACACCGAACTGGAGCGGGAACTGGCCGACTTCTGCGGCTTCGAGGCGGCCCTGGTCTTCTCCTCCGGCTACGCCGCCAACCTCGCCGCGGTCACCGCGCTGGCCCCGCACGGCTCCCTGATCGTCTCCGACGCGGGCAACCACGCCTCGCTCATCGACGGCTGCCGGCTGGCCCGCGGCACCACCCAGGTCGCCGCGCACGCCGACCCCGACGCGGTGCGCAAGGCGCTCGGCACCCACGACGGTCCGGCGGTGGCGGTCTCCGACACGGTCTTCTCGGTCGACGGCGACGCGGCCCCGCTGGCCGCCCTGGCCGGGGCGTGCCGGGACCACGGCGCCGGGCTGGTCGTCGACGACGCCCACGGGCTCGGCGTCCTCGGTGACGGCGGGCGCGGTGCCCCGCACGCGGCGGGGCTGGCCGGCGCCGAGGACGTCGTCGTCACGGTGACGCTGTCCAAGTCGCTCGGCAGCCAGGGCGGAGCCGTGCTCGGTCCCGCGCGCGTGATCGACCATCTGGTCAACGCGGCCCGGACGTTCATCTTCGACACGGGCCTCGCCCCGGCGGCGGCGGGCGCGGCCCTGGCGGCCTTGAGGCTGCTGCGCCGGGAGCCGGAACGCGCGGCACGCGCGCGTGCGGTGGCGGGTGAACTGCACGCGCGGCTGACGGCCGCGGGTCTGGAGGCGGTCCGTCCGGACGCCGCGGTCGTCTCCGTGCGTGCGCCGTCCCCGGAACAGGCCGTGCGCTGGGCGGCGGACTGCCGGGCGGCAGGCCTGGCCGTGGGCTGCTTCCGGCCTCCTTCCGTGCCCGACGGCATCTCGCGTCTGAGGCTGACCGCCCGCGCGGACCTCTCCGAGGCTCAGATCGAACGCGCTGTACTGGTGATCGACGGCGCACGGCCGTGAGTCGGCGTGACACGGTCGCGCACCGGCGTGACGGGTAGTCCCGTGGACGGGTGGGGAAGGACGGGGGTCAGCGGAGCGCGGCCGTGAAGCCCGTCCAGCTCTCGGGGGAGAAGAGCAGGGCGGGTCCGGCCGGGTTCTTGGAGTCGCGTACGGCGAGCAGACCGGCCCATGGTCCGGTGGCCGGACGGGCCGTCTCGACGCAGTTGTTGGCTCCCGTGCTGTAGCTGCTGCGCAGCCACCGCAGACCCTGCGGATGGCGGCGGTCGTGCAGGTCGGTGCTGGAGGGAACGTTCCGAGGCAGTGCGGTCATGGTGCCTCCCTACGCGCCGTCAGCTGTCGCGGCGAGGTAGTCCAGTGTGTCTTCGGGGGAAAGGGCGTGCGTCCGAAGGGCGTCGAAGGCCTCGGTGTAGGCCTGGAGGTCTTCTTTCCGTTCGAGGTAGAGGCTACTCGTCAAGTGGTCGAGAACAACCACATCCAGATCAGAAGTGCTCGAAAATGAGAAGATAACGAAAGGCCCGGTGACGCCGATGTGCGCCCCGGCGCTGAACGGCAGTACCTGGAGCCTCACTTGGGGCAGCCGTGCCGCCTCCACCAACCGCTCCAGCTGCCTCGCCATGACCTCGGGGCCGCCCACCTCCCGCCGCAGCACCGCCTCGTCCAGCACCGCGTTCAACTCCAGGGGCGGCCGGGTGCGCAGCACGTCCTGCCGGGCCAGCCGCACCTCCACCAGCGTGTCCAACTGCTCCTCGCCGGCGCCCTCGAGGGCGGCCCGGGTCACCGCCCGCGCGTACTCGGGCGTCTGCAGCAGCCCCGGGACCACGGTCGTCTCCAGCGTGCGCATCGCGCTCGCCTGCGACTCCAGGCTGATGAAGTCCCGGTAGGCGGGCGGCAGCACCCCGCGGTAGGCGTGCACCCAGTGGTCCCGTCCGCCGCTGTCGGCCGACCCGGCCAACGCCAGCATCAGTTCGCGCAGTTGGGGATCGCCCACGCCGTAGGCGTCGAGGAGTAACCGCACATCGGCCGGTTTCGTACCGCTGGTGCCGGTCTCGATCCGGCTCACCTTCGACTGGTGCCAGCCCACGAGTCGGGCCGCCTCACCACTGGTGAGTCCCAGGCGGGCACGTAAGGCCCGCAGTTCGGCCCCCAGTTTCCGGCGGCGTACCGCGGGACCGTGCTGCATCGGAGTCTCCTTACTCCTCCCGAGCCGTCCACATACGCTCTGCCCTGGCAGAGTTCACCGCATCGGGCGACAGATATATGCATACCTTGGTGGATCGCCACCCGTGACGGGCGCGGTGATGGCAGTCTGGCGACGAAGCACCAGTCCGGGACCGTACTCGAACCATCCGCACCGTGTCGGACTCCGGTCCCGTGGGAAAGGGACGAGGTCGCCATGGCAGACCACCTGGAAGCATCCGTCACTCTGCCGAGCGATCCTGCCTCGGTGTCCACGGCCCGCGCGTTCGTGCTGACCACGTTGGGGGAGTGGGGCCTTCCGGCGGAGACGGAGGCGGCCGACACCATCCGTCTCATCGTCTCCGAGCTCGCCACCAACGCCGTCCAGCACACCTTCGGGCAGTCCCCCACCTTCACGGTGGACCTGGTGCTCGAACGCGACGAACAACTGCGCCTGGGCGTGACCGACAGCCACCCGCGCTTCCCCAGACGGCTGCCGGCCGCCGTCCAGCAGGACAACGGCCGGGGCATGGTGATCATCCGCTGGCTGACCGCGGAGTGCGGCGGCAGACTACGGGTCCGCCCCACTCGCGAGGGCGGCAAGACGGTCCTGATCGAACTGCCGTGGACGGCTCCGGTGGAACCGGTGCCGGCAGCGGGTCAGCAGGAGCCGTGACCGGCGGGGGCGGGGGCGACGCCGTCGGGGCCGCTCGGCCGGTGGCCGCGCACCGGGTCACGCGAGCCGCTCGGCGCGGGGCCGGGCCGCTCACCCGGGGCGCGGCCGACCGTATGGGCCCGCGACCGTGCCGGTCCGCGTGACGGTGCCGGCCCACGTGGTGGAGCCGGTCCACGTGACCGCAGCGGTCCGCGGGACCGCCGCGTGCCGGCGACCGGGCGCATACGGCCCCCGGACGGGAGGCGCGCGTCAGAGGGCCGCTGACGGCCCTGAGGGGGCCGTCCTTCCCCGAACCGCCACCGCGGGGCCGGGGGCGGATCTCCGGGGCGGTGGCGGCGCGTCAGGACGCCGCCACCACCCCGGAGGGTCACTTGACCCGGCCGTACCAGACGCTCTTGGTCCAGATCTTCTGCAGCCGCACCACGTCGCCGGTCTTCGGCGAGTGCCAGATCTTGCCCTTACCGGCGTAGATGCCGACGTGGTACACGTTCGACCCCGAGTGGAAGAACACGAGGTCGCCGGCCTTGCGGTTGCTCGCCGAGATGTGCTTGGTCTTGTTGTACTGCTGGGCCGCCGTACGCGGCAGCTTCTTGCCCGCCTTCTTGAACGAGTACAGCGTGAGCCCCGAGCAGTCGAACCTGTTCGGCCCAGTGGCGCCGTACTTGTAGGGGGAGCCCTTCTTGGAAGCCGCGACCTGGAGTGCCTTCTTCGCGGGCGTGGCGGCCGCGGCGTCGGAGGCGACACCCGGGACCACGATCGAGCCGCCCACGGCGGCGATGGCGAAGGCCGAGGCCGTACCGGCACGGGCCATGAGCGACGGGACACGATTGAGCGCAGTCATGCGCAACCCTTCGTCAGCCGCCTGTGAAGGATGACCTGTCGGATTCGGGCTGACAAAGTTGCCCGGCCGCTGCTGCGGCTTCACCCCAAGGGCTGCTCGGCCCGGTCATGGCGTGACCGTTCCGGCGACCCGTCGTGCTTGGGTCCTCCACTCCTGCCGATGCACTTCTGTCGACCGGTCATCCGGGCGGCGGCAGGACTCGGCGTCCGCCCGGACCGCCCCGCCGCTTGTGGCGGGGGCTTGTCGTCAGACAGGGATCTTGGCGCACCGATGTCCGAAAATCCCAACGCAACCGGGGATTTGTGGGGTTACTCACCACTCACCCGTTCGGGTGGACACCCTGATGGCCGGTCAGGTGTCAAGACGACGAAATGCCCCCGGACCAGCACTGGAACCCCTCCTTCCGCCCTTTCGGCCCCTCATTCGCGCAACCGCTGTGGGCTGGAAAAAGCAGCCACGGATACGCCGAACGTGGGTACGTCTTCTGGGTCGTTTCGACTCCGGTGCGGACGTCACGCTCTCGGCGAACACGGCCGGGTCCGGACGCCGATGCGTCAACTGTCGGGGAGTGGAGGCACCGTGACGCGCGCTGTGCGGCGCTCCCCGTCGAGGACGCGCAGCGCCCGCGCGAGGGTCGGCGCGTGCAGTTCGCTCTCGCCCCGCTGGTGCATCAGCGTCAGCGCGTCCCGCAGCGCGGTCGCCCGGCCGACCAGTGCCTGGGCCGCGCGCAGTCCGCGGTAGGTGTCGCCGTGGTGGGCGGGGTTGATCCGGCCGAGCAGGTCGACCACCTCCAGGTAACGGTCGATCAGCTCGGCCTCGGCCCGGGTCAGCGCGGGCAGCGGCGGCAGCTCGGGAGGCAGCATCGGCGGCTCACCTCGCGCCCGGCGCGTCGCCGGCGTCCCTGCGGCCCGGGACGATCCGGTCCGCCAGCCCGTACGCCACGGCCTCCCGCGCGTCGAGGACGCGGTCCCGCTCGATGTCCGCGCGCACCTGCTCCGGACGGCGCCCGGTGTGCCGTACGAGCATCTCCTCCAGCAGCGCGCGGACGCGGGTCAGTTCCTGGGCCTGGATCGCCAGGTCACCGGCCTGGCCCTGGACCGGCTCGGGCAGGGCCGGCTGGCGGATGACGACACGCGCGCCCGGCAGGACGTACCGCTTGCCCGGCGTGCCGGCGGCCAGCAGGACGGCGGCGGACGTGCCGGCCTGGCCCAGGCAGACGGTCTCCACGTCGCACGTGAGGAAGCGGAGCGTGTCGTAGACGGCCGACATCGCGCTGAACGAGCCGCCGGGGGAGTTGATGTACAGCGAGATGTCCCGGTCCGGGTCCTTGTGCTCGAGGTACATGAACTGGGCCGTCACGTCGTTCGCCGACGTGTCGTCGATCGGTGTCCCGAGCAGGACGATCCGCTCCTCGAGCAGCTTGGAGTAGGGATCCAGCGTCCGGTGCCCGGAACTCGTGCGCTCCGTGAACTCGGGCAGGACATGGCGGGCGGACGGTCGGGTCATGGGAACCCCTCCTTCGACGTCTGTAAAAAATGTACAGGATGTACGTGACGTTAGAATGGGGTCATGGCCTACGAGATTCCGGTGACGCAAGCCAGGGCTGAGCTCGCCGACCTGATCAACCGGGTGGTGTACGGCGGTGAGCGCGTCGTGGTGACGCGGCACGGCAAGCCCCTCGTCGCCCTCGTCTCCGCCGCCGACCTGGAGCGGCTCGACGCGCTCGACGCCCCGGCCGAGGAGCAGGTGATCAGCTCGGTGTCGGCGGTCCGGGAGGTCGCCTCCGCTCCCCGCGAACGGCAGCGGTTCGGCATCGCGGCGGAGCACCGGGGGCCGAACCCCTCCTGAGGCGCAGCCGCCGCCCCGCGCCCACGCCCGTGCCGCGGACGACGCCCTCCTGACGCCGAACACGAGACCGTGCGCCCCCGCGGGGGCGCACGGTCGGCCGGGTGGCGGGCGGGTCAGGTCAGCCGGCGAGCGCGGGCTCCCGCTCGGCAGCCGGATCGGCGCCCTTGCCGCGTGCCTTCATCGCGTCGCCCAGCAGCACCGCGCCGAGCCCCAGCGCCGCCCACCAGGTGAGGGTCAGGGCGGGACCGGTCGCCGCCGCGCCGTCGAAGAACGACACCGAGCGCAGCAGCGTCGTCCCCGCACCCGGCGGCAGCCACTGGCCGATCACGCCGGCCGGCTCGGGCAGCATCTGCGGGGCCGAGGCCGCCCCGGAGAACGGGTTGCCCAGGAACATCACCGTGAAGGCCATCAGTCCGAGGCCCGCCGGGCCGATCAGCGCGGCGCACCCGGCCACGGCCGCGCTCACCGCCAGCGTCGACAGGCCGAGCGTCGCGGCTTCGGCCCACCAGTCACCGGTGAGCACCCCGAGCCAGCTGTGCGCGAGCGCCACCGCGACCATGCCCACCAGGGCGGCCGCGCCGGCCAGCGCCATCGCGGCGCGGAGTCCGCGCAGGCCGAGCAGGGTCACCACGGAGCCCGCGGCGATGCCGGCCAGCGCCAGAGGCAGCACGCTCGCGTTCAGGGCCGCGCCCCGCGGGTCCTTCGCCGGGGCGGCGACGACGTCCACGGTCCGCACCTCGGTGCCCTCGGCGGCGGCCCGCTCCGCCACCGCCTGCTGCAACAGCTGGGCGGCGACCGGGCTCGCGGCCGAGGCGGTGAGCAGTTCGGGGCCCCGGGCGGTGACGACCACGGCGCCGTATACGGTCCGGTCCTCGATCGCGGCGCGGGCGGCGGCCTCGTCGTCGTAGTGATGGATCTCGAAGGCGCCCTCGCGCTGCCGCAGCCGCTCGTCCAGCTGCGCGGTCGCGGCGGCCGGGCCTGCCACGCCGATCGGCAGGTCGCGGGGCGCGGTGCGGGCCGCGGGCCAGGCGAACGCCCACAGGGCGAGCGCCGCGAGGACGGGGACGAGGACGACGACCGCGAGCACGCGCCGGGCGGGGGCCCTGGTGGAGGCGGCGGGAGCGGTGGACATGGTGTGTCTCCTCTGGATCTTCCCGTTCGGCGGGATCCGGCCCTTCCCTCTCGCGGGATCCGCCGGGCGGTTAAAAAGAAGGATCGTTCGTTTTAGTTGTGTCACCACCGTGCGCCCGTCGGGCGGCCCTTGTCAAGAAGGAACGTTCGTTTTAGGTTGTGGACCATGGCACGCGTATCCCAGGCCCACCTCGACGCCCGCCGTCGGCAGATCCTCGACGCCGCCGCGCTCTGCTTCGCCCGCAACGGCTTCCACGCCACCTCGATGCAGGACGTGCTGAAGGAGGCCGACCTCTCGGCCGGGGCGGTCTACCGCTACTTCAGCGGCAAGGAGGAACTGATCACCGCGATCGTCTCGGAGGTGCTGGGCGAGGTCCGCGCGGCCTTCGAGGCGGCCGCCCGGCAGAGTCCTCCCCCCTCGCCCGACGTCCTCGTGCCCTCCGTCCTCGGCCGGACCCTCGGGCTGCGCGAGTCACTCACCCTCGACGGCGTTCCCGCCTTCCCGCGTCTGGTCGTCCAGGTGTGGTCGGAGATCCCGCGCAACGAGGAACTGGCGGCCGTCCTGCGCGAGGGATACGGCTCGGTGCGCGCGGCCTGGGGCCGCATCGTCGAGGCCTACCAGGAAGCCGGGACGATGCGGTCGGACATCCCGCCCGACCACGTGGCCCGCACGATGATCGCCGCGGTCCTGGGCTTCATCGCCCAGCAGTCCCTGTTCGGACCCACCCCGGTGGAAATCCTGCGCGACGGTCTGCGCGCGTTGATGAGCGTGCCGTGCGAGGACCCGCAGGCCTCCGGATCACAGCTTGGTTAACGTGCTCGAAATGCACTCCAATTAGCCTGCCCCTCCACGCCACCAGGGTCTTTTCCCGGTGGCCGCGGCAGCCGGGTCCCGCACGGCCCGGAGCGAGGATGTGAGGTGGGACGTGCAACTGACCCCGCACGAGCAGGAGAGGCTGCTGATCCATGTGGCGGCCGACGTCGCCGAGAAGCGCCGGGCCCGCGGGCTCAGGCTCAACCACCCCGAGGCGGTCGCGCTCATCACGTCGCACATCCTCGAGGGCGCCCGGGACGGCCGTACCGTCGCCGAGCTGATGTCCTCCGGGCGCGGGCTGCTCACCCGGGACGACGTGATGGAGGGCGTGCCCGAGATGATCCACGACGTCCAGGTCGAGGCGACCTTCCCGGACGGCACCAAGCTCGTCACCGTCCACGACCCGATCGTCTGACGGGGGCCTCGATGATTCCCGGAGAGATCCTCTTCGCCGAGGACCCGATCGTCTGCAACGAGGGCCGCGAGGTCACCCGGCTCACCGTCCTCAACGCCGCCGACCGGCCCGTCCAGGTCGGCTCCCACTACCACTTCGCCGAAGCCAACCCCGGTCTGGAGTTCGACCGCGCCGCGGCGCGCGGCAAGCGGCTGAACGTCGCCGCCGGCACGGCCGTGCGCTTCGAGCCCGGGATCCCCGTGGACGTCGAACTCGTACCCCTCACCGGCGCCCGTGTGGTGCCCGGTCTGCGCGGGGAGACCGGAGGTGCCCTCGATGCCTGAGATCTCGCGTGCCGCATACGCCGATCTGTTCGGCCCGACCACGGGCGACCGGGTCCGGCTCGCCGACACCGACCTGATCGTCGAGATCGAGGAGGATCGTTCCGGCGGTCCGGGTCTCGCCGGGGACGAGGCGGTGTTCGGCGGCGGCAAGGTCATCCGGGAGTCCATGGGGCAGGCGCGCTCCACACGCGCGGAGGGCACGCCCGACACCGTCATCACCGGCGCCGTCATCGTGGACCACTGGGGCATCGTCAAGGCCGACATCGGCATCCGCGACGGCCGGATCACCGGCATCGGCAAGGCGGGCAACCCGGACACCATGGACGGGGTGCACCCCGACCTGGTGATCGGCCCGGAGACCGAGGTCATCGCCGGCAACGGCCGGATCGTCACCGCCGGCGCCATCGACGCGCACGTCCACTTCATCTGCCCGCAGATCGCCGACGAGGCGCTGTCGGCGGGCGTCACCACGCTGGTCGGCGGCGGCACCGGGCCGGCCGAGGGCTCCAAGGCGACGACCGTGACGCCCGGCCCGTGGCACCTGGCGCGCATGCTGGAGGCGATGGAGCAGTACCCGCTGAACGTCGGGTTCCTCGGCAAGGGCAACACCGTCTCGCACGAGGCGATGCTCTCGCAGATCCGTGGCGGCGCGCTGGGCCTGAAACTGCACGAGGACTGGGGGTCCACCCCGGCCGTCATCGACGCCTCGCTGACCGTGGCCGACCGGACCGGCATTCAGGTCGCCATCCACACGGACACCCTCAACGAGGCCGGATTCGTGGGCGACACGCTCGCCGCGATCGCCGGACGCGGCATCCACGCGTACCACACCGAGGGCGCGGGCGGCGGGCACGCGCCGGACATCATGACCGTCGTCTCCGAGCCGCACGTGCTGCCGAGCTCGACCAACCCGACGCGGCCCTTCACCGTCAACACCGCCGAGGAACACCTCGACATGCTGATGGTGTGCCATCACCTCAACCCGGCGGTGCCGGAGGACCTGGCGTTCGCCGAGTCCCGGATCCGGCCCTCGACGATCGGCGCGGAGGACATCCTCCACGACCTCGGCGCCATCTCGATCATCTCCTCCGACGCGCAGGCCATGGGCCGGGTCGGCGAGGTGATCCTGCGGACCTGGCAGACCGCGCACGTGATGAAGCGACGGCGGGGCGCGCTGCCGGGGGACGGCCGCGCCGACAACCACCGCGTCCGCCGGTACGTCGCCAAGTACACGATCAACCCGGCGCTCGCGCAGGGGCTGGCCCGGGAGATCGGCTCCGTCGAGAGCGGCAAGCTCGCCGACCTCGTCCTGTGGGAACCGGCGTTCTTCGGCGTCAAGCCGCTCCTCGTCATCAAGGGCGGGCAGATCGCCTACGCGCAGATGGGCGACGCCAACGCCTCCATCCCCACCCCGCAGCCGGTCCTGCCGCGTCCGATGTACGGGGCGATCGGGCGGGCGCCGGCCGCCAACTCCTTCAACTTCGTGGCGCCGCTCGCGATCGAGGACGGACTGCCGGAGCGGTTGCAGCTCGGCAAGAGGTTCGTCGCCATCGAGTCCACGCGGGGGGTCACCAAGGCGGACATGCGGGAGAACGACGCCCGGCCGCGGGTCGAGGTCGACCCCGACAGCTTCGCCGTGCACATCGACGGGGAACTCGTCGAGGCGACACCGGCGGCCGAACTGCCCATGGCCCAGCGTTACTTCCTGTTCTGATGGCCGGGGCAGCGCTTCTCGTCCTGGCCGACGGCCGCTTTCCCGCCGGGGGGCACGCGCACTCCGGCGGGGCGGAGGAGGCCGTCAAGGCCGGCCGGATCACCGGGGCGGCGAGCCTGGAGGACTTCTGCCGGGGCCGGTTGCACACGGCGGGGCTGGTGGCGGCGGCGCTGGCCGCGGCCGCCGCGGCGGGGGCCGACCCGTCGCGACTCGACGCGGCGGCCGACGCGCGGACGCCGTCGCCCGCGCTGCGGGTGGTGGCGCGCAAGCTGGGCCGCCAGTTGATGCGGGCCGCCCGGGCGACCTGGCCGAGCGACGAACTGGACGCACTGGCACGGGAGTTCCCCAAGGGCGCTCATCAGCCGGTGGTGCTGGGGCTGGCCGCCCGGGCGGCCGGACTGGGACCCGAGGACGCGGCGTACTGCGCGGCGTACGAGAGCGTGAGCGGGCCGTCGACGGCGGTGGTGCGGCTGCTGAGCCTGGACCCGTTCGACGCCACGGCGGTGCTGGGCCGGCTGGCGCCGGAGATGGACCGGGTGGTGGACCGGGCGGTCGCGTCGGGGCGGGCGGTGCCGGCCGTCGGGGTCGACGCGCTTCCGGCGGCCTCGGCGCCGTTGCTGGAGATCGGGGCGGAGGTGCACGCGGGGTGGCCGGTGCGGCTGTTCGCGTCGTGAGGCGGTGTCGCCGCCCTCACCCTTCCCGTCCCCAGGGGCTCCGCCCCCTCGCCCCCGCCCGGGGGCTGCCGTCCCCTCGGCCCCCGCATCGGCCCTGAACGGGCCTCGTCCTCAGACGCCGGACGGGCTTCTGCCCGGCCGGTGTCCGTCAGCCGCCGGAGGCGGCCGCCGTCGGCGGGTGAATCGCCCGACCGGCACTCGTCAGCCGCCGTCGGCGGGCTGGTAGTACCTGGCCAGAAGGAGTCGCACATGCACCTCGATCACTCCCACGACACCGCCCCGGCCCTCAGTGCCGACGCCCGTCGCCCCGACGGGGCCCGGCGCGCGCTGCGCATCGGGCTCGGTGGGCCCGTGGGCTCCGGGAAGACGGCCACCGTGGCGGCCCTGTGCCGGGCACTGCGGGAGGAACTGTCCCTCGCCGTCGTCACCAATGACATCTACACGCGCGAGGACGCCGAGTTCCTCCTCCGGGAGGCCGTGCTGCCGCCCGAGCGGATCACGGCCGTCGAGACGGGCGCCTGCCCGCACACCGCCATCCGGGACGACATCTCCGCCAACCTCGAAGCGGTGGAGGACCTGGAGGACGAGGTCGGGCCGCTCGATCTCATCCTCGTCGAGTCCGGTGGGGACAATCTCACCGCCACCTTCTCCAAGGGGCTCGTGGACGCGCAGATCTTCGTCATCGACGTGGCCGGCGGGGACGACATCCCGCGCAAGGGCGGGCCGGGGGTCACCACCGCCGACCTGCTGATCGTCAACAAGACCGACCTCGCGCCGTACGTCGGATCCGACCTCGCCCGGATGGCCGCCGACGCCAAGGCGCAGCGCGCCGAACTGCCCGTCGTCTTCCAGTCGCTGCGCAGCGAGAGCGGCGTGCGGGACGTCGCCGCGTGGGTGCGGGCGCAGCTCGCCGCGTGGGTGGCGTGACATGAACGGGGTGCACGCCACCGCGCGGATCCGGGCGCGCGCGGACGGGCGCGGGGGGACCTCCCTGCCCGTTCTCGACAGTGACGGACCCCTCGCGCTGCGGCGGACCCGGGGCGGCGACGGCGGCCAGGCACGGGTCGTGCTCGTCGGCGCGATGAGCGGACCCCTCGGCGGCGACCGCTTCGCCGTCGAGACGGCCGTCGGGAGCGGCGCCCGGCTGCGCCTGGGTTCGGCCGCCGCCACCATCGCCCTGCCGGGCCAGATCAAGGACGAGGCCCACTACGACGTCCGGATCGACGTCGCCGACGGCGGTGAACTGCACTGGCTTCCCGAGCCGTTGATCTCGGCCAAGGGCAGTGACCTGTACGTCACCACCCGCGTCGACCTCGCTCCCGGCGCACGGCTCGTGCTGCGTGAGGAGCAGGTGCTCGGGCGGGCGGGGGAGGAGCCCGGGCGCCTGACCAGCCGCCTCGCCGTGCGGGTCGGCGGACGGGCCGTGCTCGACCAGGAGTTGTCCTGCGGGCCGGGCGCTCCCGCCGGCTGGGACGGGCCCGCGGTTCTCGGGGGACACCGCGCCCTCGGGCAACTGGTCATCGCGCGGCCGGAGTTCGGTGACCGACCGGTGACCGCGCGGGTTCTCGGTGACAAGGCCTCGCTCGTGCCGCTCGCCGGGCCGGCCGCCCTGGTGACCGCCGTCGCGCCGGACGGGCTGCGGCTGCGGCGCGTGCTGGACGAGGCCCTCGCGTCCCTGGCCTGATCCGCCCCTCCATCCGGTCAGCGGTACCGGCTTCCCCGGTTATCGGATTGGCAAAGAAGGCCAACGGGGCCTGTTCTCAGCAACCTCACAGCGGCAAGGATCCCCGTACCAGTCGGAACTGTGTACGGAGGGGCCCCACTTGAGGGACATACGATCGAACAGGCGGACGGCTGCGCTCGGCTCGGCCGGTGTGCTCGTCACCGCCACGCTGATAGCCGGGGCGGTCACCGCCCCCACGGCGAGCGCCACCAGCGGCCGGGCGGGGCAGGACCGGGAGATGCGGGGTGCCGCGATCGCCGCGGAGCGCGCCGCGAAGGCCGGGATCGACTGGCAGGACTGTCCCGCCGACTGGGGCCTGGAGAAGCCGATCCAGTGCGGTTGGGTCACCGTGCCGCTCGACTACGCCAAGCCCGACGGCAAGCAGATCAAGCTCGCCGTCGACCGCATCGGCAACACGGGCACGAAGGAGGAGCGTCAGGGTGCGCTCGTCTACAACCCCGGTGGCCCCGGCGGCTCCGGCCTGCGCTTCCCGCGCCGCGTGACCACCAAGGCCCCCGTCTGGGCCAACGTCGCCAAGGCCTACGACTTCGTGGGCTTCGACCCGCGCGGCGTCGGCAAGTCCGCGCCGATCTCCTGCGTCGACCCGCAGGAGTTCGTCAAGGCGCCCAAGGCCGACCCGGTCCCGGACACCGAGGCCGACAAGCTCGCCCAGCGCAAGCTCGCCCGCGCGTACGCGCAGGGCTGCTACGAGCGCAGCGGCGAGATGCTGCCGCACATGACCACGCCGAACACCGTGCGAGACCTCGACGTCATCCGCGCCGCCCTCGGCGAGAAGAAGCTGAACTTCCTCGGCGTCTCCTACGGCACCTACATCGGCGCCGTCTACGGCACCCTCTTCCCGGGCCACGTGCGCCGCATGGTCGTCGACAGCGTGGTCAACCCCTCCCGCGAGAAGATCTGGTACGAGGCCAACCTCGACCAGGACGTCGCCTTCGAGGGCCGCTGGAAGGACTGGCAGGACTGGGTCGCCGCCAACGACGCCACCTTCCACCTCGGCACCACCCGCGCCGCCGTCCAGGCCAAGTGGCTCGAGCTGCGCGCCACCGCCAAGAAGAACCCCATCGGCGGGGTCGTCGGCCCGGCCGAGCTGATCTCCTTCTTCCAGAGCGCCCCGTACTACGACTCCTCGTGGGTCCCGGTCGCCACCGTCTTCAGCAAGTACGTCGCCGGTGACACCCAGGCCCTCGTCGACGCCGCCGCCCCCGACCTGACGGACACCGCCGGCAACGCCGCCTCCGAGAACGGCAACGCGGTCTACACGGCCGTCGAGTGCGCCGACGCCAAGTGGCCCACCAGCTGGCGGAAGTGGGACCGCGACAACACGCGGCTGCACCGGGACCACCCGTTCATGACCTGGGCCAACGCCTGGATGAACCTGCCGTGCGCCACCTGGCCGGTCAAGCAGCAGACCCCGGTGAACGTCAAGAGCCACAAGGACCTGCCGCCGGTGCTGATCGTGCAGGCCGAGCGGGACGCGGCAACCCCCTACGGGGGCGCCGTCGAACTGCATCAGCGCTTCAAGGGCTCACGCCTGATCACCGAGAAGGACGCGGGCTCCCACGGCGTCACCAGCCTGGTCAACTCCTGCGTCAACACGAGGGTGGACGCCTACCTCCTCACCGGCGGGCTCGACACCGCGGACGTGACCTGCGCCCCGCACGCCACGCCCAAGCCGTAACCACCGCCACCACGACGAGGGGCGGCCGGATCACACCGGCCGCCCCTCGCCCGTACCGTCCGTCCGGCCTCGACTCAGCGGCAGGCGGGGGAACCTGCGCGCCTTCTCCCGGGCCGCCTCCTCCTCCGCCTTGACCACGGCCGCGTACTGGTCGACGTACTCCTGCTCCGACAGCGTCAGGATCGCGTACATGATCTCGTCGGTGATCGCGCGCAGGACCGCCTTCTCGTTCTCCATGCCCGCGTAGCGGGAGAAGTCGAGGGGCTCGCCGAAGCGGATGACGACGGGGCGGAGGCGGGGGATCACCTTGCCGGGCGGCTGCGCCTCGAAGGTGCCGATCATCGCGCAGGGGACCACCGGCACACCGGCCTTCAGGGCCATCACCGCGACACCGACCTTGCCCTTGTAGAGGCGGCCGTCGTGCGAGCGGGTGCCCTCCGGGTAGATGCCGAGCAGCTCGTCCTTGCTCAGCACGCCGAGGCCCTCGCGGATCGCGGCCTGACCGGCCTCCTTGCCGGAGCGGTCGACCGGGATCTGCCCGGCGCTGCGGAAGAAGGCCGCGGTCAGCCGGCCCTTGATGCCGGGCCCCGTGAAGTACTCGGCCTTCGCCAGGAAAGTGATGCGCCGCTTGAGGACCGCCGGCATCAGGAAGTGGTCCGAGAACGACAGGTGGTTGCCCGCGACGATCGCCGCGCCGGACGCCGGAACGTGCTCGAGTCCCTCGATTCGGGGCCGGAACAGCAGGCGCAGCAGCGGTCCCAGCACCACGTACTTCAGGAGGTAGTAGAACAAGGCTTCGCTCCTCAGTCCGGCGGTCCGGCGGGGCCGCCGTGTCCCGGCAGGTCAACCGGCATGTGTGGGCTGCCAGTGTAGGCGGGGGCGGGTGCGGCCGGTACCCGGCCGCCTGACGGTCTGTCACCCGCCCGGGCGCCTCTCGTCCTCACAGCCGCACGATGACGAGCGCCGTGTCGTCGGTGGCGCCTCCGGGAGGCAGCAGTTCCAGCAGCACGGCGTCGGCGAGGGTCTCGGGGTCCGCCGACCGGTGGCGGGAGAGGGCGTCGGCGAGGCGGGCCAGGCCGGTGTCGATGTCCTCGTGGCGGCGTTCCACCAGGCCGTCCGTGTACAGCGTGAGGATCGCCCCGCTGTCGTAGGTGGTGACCGCCTGCGGCCGCGGGACCGGGTCCGGGCGGGCGTCGAGCGGGGTGTCGGTGGCCCGGTCGAGGAACTCGACCCGGCCGTCGGCGTGCACCAGCACGGGCGGGGGGTGCCCGGCGCTGCTGTACGTGATGGTCCGGTGGTCGCAGTCGATGAACGTGGTGACCGCGGTGGCCGATTCGGCGCCGTCCACGACGTGCGCGTACCGCCCGAGGACGTTCAGGGCCTCGGCAGGCCCCTTGGCGACCCTGGAGGCGGCGCTGAGCGCGCTGCGCAGCTGCCCCATCACCCCCGCGGCCGCCAGGCCGTGCCCGACGACGTCGCCGACCGACACGCCGATGCGGTTGCCGCCGACGAGGTCGACCAGGTCGTACCAGTCCCCGCACACGTTGAGCGCGCCGGCCGCGGGCCGGTAGCGCACGGCGGCACGGTGGTGCCCGACCTGCCGCCGGGCGGGCAGCATCGCCTCCTGGAGGGCGAGGGCCACCTCGCGTTCGCGGGCGTGCGCCAGTCGCAGGCGTTCGTTGAGCTCCTGGAGTTCACGGGCGCGCGTGTACAGCTCGGCCTCCAGCATCCGGGGCTGGCTCCCCTCCCCGTCCCTGGTCCGGCTGGTCCCGCGGGCCCGGATCAGCTCGGTGACCTCCTCGACGCGGTGCACCACCAGGACCACCGAGCCGTCCGGTCCGTGCACCGGAGCGTTGACCGGGCTCCAGTAGCGCTCCTCCCACTCGCCGGGCCGTTCGGGTGACTCGAGGTCGTAGCGCTGGAGGGCCATGGCGTCGCGCTCGCCGGTGGCCAGCACCCGCTGGAGGGAGGCCTCCAGGTTGCGCACGCCGTTGGCCGAGGGGTTGTGCGGGTTGTCCGGGAAGACCTCGACGAGGGCGCGGCCGACCACCTGCTCGCGGCTGCGCCCCGCGCCGCGCAGGAACTCCTCGTTGGCGTCGGCGAACTCCAGGTCGGGGGTCAGCAGGGCCACCATGCCGGGCAGGGCCCGGAACACCGCCGCGTAGTCGATCGCCGTGTCTTTCATGACCCATGCCCCATCCGACCGCGTGCCCCATATGACGATATTGCGCCATTTTCTCATGGGGGTGACGAGGGAGGCGGCGGTCGCGTCACACCTCGGGACCGGACAGCGACTGCTCGGCCCAGATGATCTTCCCGTCGGGGACGAAGCGGGTGCCCCACCGCCGGGTGACCTGCGAGACGAGCAGCAGCCCCCGCCCGCCCTCGTCCGTGGTGCGCGGATGGCGCAGGTGGGGGGCGGTGGCGCCGCCGTCGTGGACCTCGCAGACGAGGGCGCGCTCGCGGATCAGGCGCAGCCGGACGGGGCCGGTGGCGTAGCGGATGGCGTTGGTGACGAGTTCGCTCACCACCAGCTCGGTGGTGAACGACAGCTCCGTGAGGCCCCAGTCGGCCAGTCGGCGGCTCGCGGCCTTGCGGGCCTCGGCGACCGCGGCCGGGTCGGCGGGCAGCTCCCACTGCGCCACCCGGTCGGGGGAGAGCCGGCGGGTGCGCGCCATCAGCAGGGCCACGTCGTCGTGCGGACGGTCCGGCACGAGGGTGTCGATCACCGTCCGGCAGCGCAGTTCGAGCGAGGGCGCCTGCCGCTCCAGGGCCCGGCGCAGCCGCTCCCGGTCGGTGTCGAGCGCCCACTCCTCACCGTGGGCCAGCAGACCGTCCGTGTGCAGCGCGATGGTGGTGTCCGGCGGCAGCCGCAGCTCGGTCGACTCGAACGGCGGCCCGCCCGCGCCCAGGGGCGACCCCTGCGGCAGGTCGACGAAGCTGACCGTGCCGTCGGGCAGGACGATCGCCGGGGCCGGGTGCCCGGCGGCGGCCATCGCGCACCGCCCGTCGACGGGGTCGTACACGACGTACAGGCACCCGGATCCCACGGCCTCCGTGCCGTCCGCCACGGTGTCCGTGCCGTCCACCACCACCTCGGGACCGGCGCCCTCCTCGCGGGCCGTACGGGCGACCAGGTCGTCGAGGTGGGCGAGGACCTCCTCCGGCGGGAGGTCCAGGGCGGCGAGCGTACGGACGGCGGTCCGCAGCCGTCCCATGGCCGCGGCGGCGTCGATGCCGTGCCCCGGCACCTCGCCCACGACCAGCGCCACCCGGCCGCCCGACAGGGGGATCAGGTCGTACCAGTCGCCGCCCAGGCCGGTCAGCGCGTCGGCCGGCCGGTAGCAGGCGGCCACCTCGACGGCGTCCTGCTCGGGCAGCCGGTGGGGGAGCAGACTGCGCTGGAGCACCAGCGCCGCGTCCCGCTCGCGGGTGTAGCGGCGGGCGTTGTCCACGCAGACGGCCGCCCGCGAGACCAGGTCCTCGGCCAGCGCGACGTCGTCCTCACCGAAGGGCTCCTGGGCCGGGCGGCGCACGAACGTCGTGACGCCCAGGGTGGTGCCCCGCGCCCGGACCGGCACGACCAGCACGCTGGGCGGCCCGACGTGCTCCTCGCCGAGGGTGGGCAGGGCCGGCCGCCATTCCCCGGCGTCCGGTCCGAGTCGCTCCACGCGCCAGGCCCGTCCGGTGGCCAGACAGCCGACGGGGGGCGAGCCGGCCGGGAAGGTGACCACGGGCGGGTCGGCGTCGGCCGCGGCTTCGGGACCCCCCGCCGGCCGCCGGCCGACCCGCCGCAGCGCCACGGCCCCGCCCTCGCCGTGCGCCACGGCGGGCTCCGCGCCCCGCAGCACCGCCTCCAGCAGGTCCACGGCGACGGCGTCGGCGAAGCCGGACACCGCCACGTCGGCGAGTTCCTGAGCGGTTCGCGCGATGTCCAGGCTGCGACCGATGCGCCGGCCGGCCCGGTCCAGCAGGGCGAGGCGCTGCCGGGCACGATGACGGTCGGTGATGTCCATGACGGTGTAGTAGACGCCCATCGGGCGGCCGTGTTCGTCGTCGAGACGGGTGAACGACAGCATGTGCGCCGTCTCCTGGTGCGGCGCGGCCCGGACCCGCCCGACGTGCTCGTAGCCGACGACGGTCTCGCCGCTCTCCAGCACGTGCCGCATCTGGGCCTCCACCGCGTCCGCGTCCAGGCCCGGCTGCACGTCCGCGAACCGCAGGCCCAGCCGGTCCTCGGGCGGACCGCCGCCGAACCGGCTCAGGGCCGTGTTCGACCACACGAAGCGCAGGTCCGTGTCCACGATGGCGATGCCGATCGGCGAGTCGCCCACCATCTGCTCCAGCACGGTGCGGCTCATGCTCCAGCCGGGGGCGTCACCCCTGTCGTTGAGCAGCACCAGCCAGCGTGCCGGGCCGCCGGGCTCGTCCGCCGAGGTGATCCGGGCCATGACCGGAACCGGCTGCCCGTCCCTGCGGCGGGCCGACAACAGCCCCGCCCACCCGCCGTCCCGGCGGCACCGCTCGAGCACGCCCGGCACCCGCCCGCTGTCGCCGTGGGCCAGCAGCCCGGCCAGGTCCTTCCCGACCGCCTCCGCGGCCGGATACCCGAGCAGCCGCTCGGCGTCCCTGGTCCAGCCCGTCACCACACCCCGCGCGTCGAGCAGCAGGGGCGCGGCATCCGCCACGTCGAACCGCCGGCGGGCAACGCCGTCCTCGTCCTGTCTGCCCACGGTCGACCTCTCTGTCGCTGAGAGTGGTCTACCACCACTTGCCTCCATCTTCACCCTGCCGCAGCCCCGATGTGTGCGATGCGGCACCCTCCGGGGACAGGCGGGCCGGGCGCGGCGCCGGCCGGGCCCCGAGCCGAACCGACGAGAACGACCCATCGGCGTCCGCTGCCGCGCCGGGGCGACGCCGCGGGCGGGGAGGGGACGGCGGCGGGACGAGGAACCGGCCGGGGCGGGGAGCCGGCCGGGCCCAGGACGGCCGGCTGTGGTGACCACCCGGGCCGGGGACGGCGGGCCGCGGCGACCACCCGGCACCCCCGGCACCGGCCGGCCGGCCCTGGAACCGCGGACCGCCCTCCCCCGCCGTGCCCCAAAACCGCGGCGCCCCGGCCGGCTCAGAACCGCGGACCACGTCCAACCCCCGTGCCCGGCGCCCGAGCCGCCCCCTCTCAGCCCCCGCCGGCTGCCCGACCTCGGTCCCCGGCGCTCAGCCCCGTCCGCCCTCGGCCCCCGGTCCTCAGCCCTCGTTCCCCAGCACCTTCTCCAGGGCGCCCAGCGCCGACACCAGCTCTTCCTCGGTGATGGTCAGTGGCGGGGCCAGCCGGATCGTCGAGCCGTGGGTGTCCTTCACCAGCACCCCCTCGGCCAGCAGCCGCTCCCCGATCTCCCGCCCGGTGCCGACCGACGGGTCCACGTCGACCCCCGCCCACAGCCCGCGCGAGCGGAAGCCGACGACACCCTTGCCGACCAGCCCCGTCAGACCGTCCCGCAGGACGACGCCCAGCTCGGCCGCCCGCCGCTGGAACTCTCCCGTCTCCAGCAGCTCCACCACCGCCGTGCCGACCGCCGCCGCCAGCGGGTTCCCGCCGAACGTCGACCCGTGCTCACCCGGCCGCAGAACCGACAGCACCTCCCGCCGGGCGACGACCGCCGACACCGGCACGATGCCGCCGCCGAGCGCCTTGCCCAGCAGCAGCACGTCGGGCACGACCCCCTCGTGCTCCACGGCCAGCGTGCGGCCCGTGCGGCCCAGGCCCGACTGGATCTCGTCCGCGACGAAGAGGCAGCCCCGGCGGCGGGTCAGTTCACGCACGCCCGCCAGATAGCCGTCGTCGGGGATGACGACGCCCGCCTCGCCCTGGATCGGCTCGATCAGTACCGCGGCCGTCGTCTCGTCGACCGCCGCCTCCAGGGCCGCCAGGTCGTTGTACGGCACGATCCGGAAGCCCGGCGTGAACGGGCCGAAGCCCTGCCGCGCCGTCTCGTCCGTCGAGAAGCTCACGATCGTCGTCGTACGGCCGTGGAAGTTGTCCGCCGCCACCACGATCGTCGCCCGGTCGGCCGGGACGCCCTTCACCTCGTACGCCCACTTGCGGGCCACCTTGATGCCGCTCTCGACCGCCTCCGCGCCCGTGTTCATCGGCAGCACCATGTCCAGGCCGGTCAGCTCCGCGAGCCGCTCGGCGAACTCGGCGAGCCGGTCGTTGTGGAAGGCGCGGGAGGTGAGGGTCAGGCGGTCCAGCTGGCGGTGGGCGGCCTCGACCAGCGCGGGATGCCGGTGGCCGAAGTTCAGGGCCGAGTAGCCGGCCAGCATGTCGAGGTAGCGGCGCCCCTCGACGTCCTCCACCCAGGCGCCCTCGGCGCTCGCGACGACCACGGGCAGCGGATGGTAGTTGTGCGCGAGGACGGGCTCCTCGGCCCGGATCAGGTCGGCGGAGGTACGCGTACGAGCGGGTGCGGTCATGAACGGATCTCCTGGGTGCAGCACTTGATGCCCCCGCCGGCCTTCTGGAACTCGGACAGGTCGACGGGGACGGGGACATAGCCGCGGTCGGCCAGGCGTGCGGCGAGCGCCTCCGCCCGGGGGGCGATGAAGACGTGACGGCCGTCGGAGACGGAGTTGAGCCCGAACGCCAGCGCGTCCTCCCGGGTCGCCAGGACCGCGTCCGGGTACAGACGCGCCAGCACCTCCCGGCTGCCCGGCGAGAACGCCTCGGGGTAGTACGCGACGTTCTCGTCGTCCAGGACGAACAACGCCGTGTCCAGGTGGTAGAAGTGCGGGTCCACCAGCGTCAGGCTGATCACCGGGTGGCCGAAGAACTCCTGCACCTCGCGGTGCGCCTCCCGGGTCGTACGGAACCCGCTGCCGGCCAGCACGTACCGGCCGGTCCACACCAGGTCGCCCTCGCCCTCACAGACGGACTCGGGCCGGTGGACGTCGTAGCCCGCCGCCTTGAACCAGGTGTCGTAGTGCACGGACTCGGGGCGCCGCTGCGGCGCGTGGAAGAGGGAGCCGAAGACGCGGCCGTCCACGACGACCGCCGAGTTGGCGGCGAAGACCATGTCGGGGAGGCCGGGGGCCGGCTCCACGGCGTCGACGGTGTGGCCGTGGGCGCGGTAGGCGCGGATCAGCGACTGCCACTGCTCCTGCGCGAGGTCGACGTCGACGGGGGTGTCGGGATGCATCCAGGGATTGATCGCGTACTGAACGGCGAAGTGTCTGGGTTCACAGACCAGGAAGCGCCGGGAGCGCGGCACACGGCTGACGGACACAGAGGGGTTCCTCCGCTTTTCCTGCGGTGTCGACAGGGGGTGACATCACGGTAGAAAGCGACAGGGACGCTCGACAAGGAACCATCGCTGCGTGTCCGCGCAGGATCGCTGCGTAGTTTCGTCGCTCAGCGCACGTCTGCTGCGCCCTCGGGAGCCGCATGGGTGGCCCCCGCCTCCGGGCTCTCCGGCAGCAGGTGCGAGAGCACCATCACGCTGATCGTCTTCCGGATGAACGGCTCGACCCGGATCCGTTCCAGCACCTCCTCGAAGTGCTCCACGTCCCGCGCCCGCACGTGCAGCAACGCGTCCGCACCGCCCGTCACCGTCATCGCCGCGGTGATCTCCGGATGGTTGCGCACCACCTCCGCGAGCCGCCGCGGCGGCGCCGCGCCCTCGCAGTACACCTCCACGTACGCCTCCGTGCGCCAGCCCAGCGCCGCCGGTTTCACCGTGGCCGTGAACCCGGTGATCACCCCGCTGTCCCGCAGCCGGTCCACCCGCCGCTTGACCGCCGTCGCGGACAACCCGATCGACGAGCCGATCTCGGCGAAGCTGGTCCGGGCGTTCGCCATCAGCGCGGTGAGGATCTTCCGGTCGAGTTCGTCGAACGGCGGCGGCGTGCTGTGCATGGCGGCACTGTATCCAGCGGGTCCCCGCACATCGCCTCCGGCGGCTGTCCGCGCATCGGCTCCAGCGGGCGCCTGCCCCTTCGCTCCCGGGGTACCTGCACATCCGCACATGTCCAGCCGCCCGGATCGCCCCTACACTCCACGTTCATGCTGCGCGCCCTCGCCGTCGACGACGAACGCCCCTCGCTGGAGGAGCTGCTGTACCTGCTCACCGCGGATCCCCGGATCGGGAGCGTGGAGGGCGCCGGTGACGCGACCGAGGCGCTGCGCCGGATCAACCGCGCCCTGGAGTCCGGCCCCGAGGGCCCGGAGGCCATCGACGTCGTCTTCCTCGACATCCAGATGCCCGGCCTCGACGGACTCGACCTGGCCCGGCTGCTCACCGGCTTCGCCCGGCCGCCCCTGGTCGTCTTCGTCACCGCCCACGAGGACTTCGCCGTCCAGGCCTTCGACCTCAAGGCCGTCGACTACGTCCTCAAACCCGTCCGCAAGGAACGCCTCGCGGAGGCCGTGCGCCGGGCCGCCGAGCTGCGCGGCACGGCACCCCGCATCCCGGTCCACGAGCCCGATCCCGACCAGATACCCGTCGAGCTCGGCGGGGTGACCCGGTTCGTCGCCGTCGACGACATCACCCACGTCGAGGCCCAGGGCGACTACGCCCGCCTGCACACCGACCGCGGCAGCCACCTCGTACGGATCCCGCTCTCCACCCTGGAGGAGCGCTGGCGCGCCCGCGGCTTCGTCCGCATCCACCGCCGCCACCTGGTCGCCCTGCGCCACATAGGAGAACTCCGCCTCGACGCGGGCACGGTCAGCGTCCTGGTCGGTGGCGAGGAACTCCAGGTCAGCCGCCGCCACGCCCGCGAACTGCGGGACCTGCTGATGAGGAGGCCGTGACGGTGCCGCACCAGGACCCCGCCGAGCGCCGCGTCGTCGTCACCGGCCCGCCCCGCCGCACCCACCCCCGGCTTCGCTCGCGCGGGCGGTACCCCCTTGCCTCGGGCTACTACCGCCCGCGCGCCGAGATCGACGAGCAGACCACCCTCGGCCACACCTACGTCCGCTCCCTCATGCGCACCCAGCTGCGCGCCGCCCTCACCGTGGTCGCCGTCCTGGCCCTCCTCATCGGCCCCCTGCCCCTGCTGTTCGCGGCGATGCCCGACGCCCGCCCCCTGGAATGGGCGGTCCTCGGCTTCGGCCTCTACGTCCCGCTCGTCCTGCTCGCCCGCTGGTACGTCCGCCGCGCCGAACGCAACGAACGCGACCTCGTACGTCTGGTCGAGGACCGATGAACGCCGAGGACCGAAGAAGGCCAGGGAGCGACGGAGCCGACGACCGATGAAGCCCGACGACCTATGAAGCCCGAAGACCGATGAACTCCACCTTCGCCGTCCCCGCCGTCGCCCTCGTCGTCGTGGCGACCGTGCTCGTCGGCGCCTTCGGCCTGCGCATCTCCCGCACCACCTCCGACTTCTACGTCGCCTCCCGCACCGTCGGCCCCCGCCTCAACGCGGCCGCCATCAGCGGCGAGTACCTCTCCGCCGCCTCCTTCCTCGGCATCGCCGGCCTGGTCCTCGTCCAGGGCCCGGACATGCTCTGGTACCCGGTCGGCTACACCGCCGGATACCTGGTGCTGCTGCTGTTCGTCGCCGCCCCGCTGCGCCGCTCCGGCGCCTACACCCTCCCCGACTTCGCCGAGGCCCGCCTCGCCTCCCAGGCGGTACGACGGCTCGCGGGCGCCTTCGTCGTCGGCGTCGGCTGGCTCTACCTGCTGCCCCAGCTCCAGGGCGCGGGGCTGACCCTGACCGTCCTCACCGGCGCGCCCGACACCCTCGGCGGGCTGATCGTCGCCGTCGTCGTCACCGCGACCGTCGCCGCGGGCGGCATGCGCAGCATCACCTTCGTGCAGGCCTTCCAGTACTGGCTCAAACTCACCGCGCTCCTGGTCCCCGCCCTCTTCCTCGTCCTCGCCTGGCAGGACGACGGCGCCCCCCGGCACGCCTTCCGGGAACCGCCCGCCTTCCGCGAACAGCGCTCCGTCCGCGTCGACGCCACCCTCGACCTCCGACTGGATGGGCCCCTGACCGTGACCGTGACCGGCACGGTCGACGGCCGCCCGCACCACGACGCGGAACTCCGCCTGGCGGCCGGCACCCACCGCATCGAGGAGGGCACCCGCCTCGCCTTCGCGCGGGGCACCGCCGTCCCCACCGCCGACCCCGGCAGCACCGGCGGCATGTCCACCTCCCTCGCCTCCGGCCGGGACGAACGCCCCCTGTACGCCACGTACGGGCTGATCCTCGCGACCTTCCTCGGCACCATGGGCCTGCCGCACGTCGTCGTCCGCTTCTACACCAGCCCGCACGGCGTCGCCGCCCGCCGCACCACCGTCGCCGTCCTCGCCCTCATCGGCGGCTTCTACCTCCTGCCGCCCCTCTACGGCGCCCTCGGCCGCCTGTACGCACCCGAGCTCGCCCTCACCGGCGACGCCGACGCCGCCGTCCTGCTCCTGCCCGACCGGGTGATCGGCGGTCTCGGCGGCGACCTGCTCGGCGCGCTGGTCGCCGGCGGTGCCTTCGCCGCGTTCCTGTCCACCGCCTCCGGGCTGACCATGGCCGTGGCGGGCGTGCTCACCCAGGACGTCCTGCCCGCGCGCGGGGTGCGCCACTTCCGGCTCGGCACCGGCCTCGCGATGGCCGTACCGCTCGCGGCGAGCGTGCTGGTGGGCGGGCTGCCGGTGGCCGACGCGGTCGGACTCGCCTTCGCCGTCTCCGCGTCCTCCTTCTGCCCGCTGCTCGTCCTCGGCATCTGGTGGCGGCGGCTGACCCCGCCCGGCGCGGCCGCCGGGATGCTCGTGGGCGGCGGCTGCGCGTTCGCCGCGGTCGCCGCGACCATGGCGGGCCTGCCGGTGACGGGCACCCCGCACGCCCTGCTCGCCTGGCCCGCCGTGTGGTCGGTACCGCTGGGCTTCCTCACCATGATCCTGGTGTCCCTGGCCACCCCGGGCCGGGTGCCGGCCGGGACGGCGGCGATCCTGGCCCGCTTCCACCTGCCGGAGGAACTGCGCGCGGAGGAGCTGAGGGAGGTGAAGGCATGAGCGGCTTCCTGGCGGGCCTGTGCATCGCGATCCTCCCCTTCCTCGCCGTCGGCTTCTGGCTCGGCCGGCGCACCGCACGCCCCGAGAACCTCGGCGGCCTCGGCACCCCCGTCGAGCACGCCACCTTCCAGACCCTGCACACCGCCTCCCTCGCGGCACCCCCGCTGCGGGCCGGTCTGACGGAGGAGACGGCCCGCAAGTCCGCCCGCCGCCTGCGCACCCTCCTCGGCACGGACGCCCTGTGCCTGACGGACCGGGGGCAGGTCCTGGTCTGGGACGGGGTGGGCGCCCACCACCGCACCGAGATCATGGCCCGCCTGGCCGGCCCGCTGGACACCGGCCGGGGCGAGGCCTTCCCGCTGACCTGCGCCGCCCCCGACTGCCCCGTGCGCTGGGCCGTCGTCGCCCCGCTCACCGTCGACGACCGCGTGCACGGCGCCCTCGTCGTCTGCGCGCCCCGCGAGTCCGCCGTCCTCGTCCGCGCCGCGGGCGAGGTGGCCCGCTGGGTGAGCGTCCAACTGGAACTGGCCGACCTCGACCAGTCCCGCACCCGCCTCATCGAAGCCGAGATCAAGGCCCTGCGCGCCCAGATCTCCCCGCACTTCATCTTCAACTCGCTCGCGGTGATCGCGTCGTTCGTCCGCACCGATCCCGAACGCGCCCGCGAACTGCTCCTGGAGTTCGCCGACTTCACCCGCTACTCGTTCCGCCGGCACGGCGACTTCACCACCCTCGCCGACGAGCTCCACGCCATCGACCACTACCTGGCGCTGGTCCGCGCCCGCTTCGGCGACCGCCTCTCCGTCACCCTGCAGATCGCCCCCGAGGTCCTCCCGGTCGCCCTGCCCTTCCTCTGCCTCCAGCCCCTGGTGGAGAACGCCGTCAAGCACGGCCTGGAGGGCAAGGCCGACAAGTGCCACATCCGGATCACCGCCCAGGACACCGGCGCCGAGGCCCTCGTCGTCATCGAGGACGACGGCGCCGGCATGGATCCGGTCCTGCTCCGCCGCATCCTGGCGGGCGAGGTCAGCCCGTCCGGCGGCATCGGCCTGTCCAACGTCGACGACCGGCTCCGCCAGGTGTACGGCGACGACTACGGGCTGGTCATCGAGACCGCCCTCGGGGCGGGCATGAAGATCACCGCCCGGCTGCCCAAGTACCAGCCGGGGGTGCACTCCGCGGCGCGGCTGAGGCCCGAGTAAGAGCTCCGGACAAAAGGGGAGCCCGATCAGCTCGCGGCGTCCGGTGCGTGCGATCGCAAGACGCCGGAAGGTCCTGGTAGCCGAGCTACCAGGACCTTCCGGCAACGCGGCGAGCGTGCGTGCCGGGCGTCGCGAGCCGGGCTCCCCTTTTGTCCGGAGCTCCAACCCCCGCCGTGTGTCAGGTCGTGCGCATCACGACCAGGGTGAGGGTGATCAGCCCGAGCACGACCCAGCCGAACCACAGCCAGCCGTTGCTGCCGAGCGCCACCGTGTAGGCCGTCACCACCACGAGCCCGCCGAGGGTGAGCACCCCCATCGTCTTCGTGGAACCGTCCGTGGAACCGGGCATCGCGACACCCTCCTCCGGCACACCCTCCTCAGGGTGCGTCCCCCTCCATGGTGCCCCCGATCCGTGTCCGCGCAGGTGTGGACGACGGAACGCGTTCCGGACGTCCCGGCTCCGCCGCCGGTCCACGGGCCGGATCCGTACACCGACGGGTCGCAGCCGGGACCGCCCGCGCGCACGCCGGGTCCGACTCCGTGCGCGCCGCGACCAGCACGCCCGCCGTTCCCCCGATCGGGTGAAACCGATCACCGGCTCGTCGTACGGCCCGGAGCCCGACACCAGCCGGGGGGGCCCGGTGGACCGGGTCCGCGCGCCCGGCCCCGCGGCCCGCGGCGCCACGACCTCGCCGAGCAGGGCCTTCACGGCCCGGCGAGCAGGGGCCTCGGTGACCCCGGCGAGCGGGAGTCCGCGACCTCGCCGTCCGGCCGTCGCGCCTCTCAGCCCCGGCGGGCGTTCAGTGAGGCCAGATAGGCGTTGTACGCCTCGAGCTCCTTGTCACCGTCCCGGTCGGCGGCCCGGTCCGCGCGCTTGGCCTGCCGCTGCTCGGAGCCGTACCACTGGAACAGCAGAGCGATCAGCACCAGCACCGACGGGATCTCACTGAAGGCCCAGGCGATGCCGCCGGCCGCGTTCTGGTCGGAGAGCGCGTCGATGCCGAGGGAGGCGGGCGGATTCCTGAACGACTCGACCATCGGTGTCGACGCCATCATCAGCGCGATGCCGAAGAACGCGTGGAAGGGCATGCCCGCGAACAGTTCCAGCATCCGCATCAGGTACCCCGGCCGGTGCGGCCCGGGGTCCACGCCGATGATCGGCCAGAAGAACACGACACCGACGGCGAGGAAGTGCACCATCATCGCGGTGTGCCCCGTCCTGGAGCCCATCAGGAAGTCGAAGAGCGGGGTGAAGTACAGCGCGTACAGGCTCGCGATGAACAGCGGGATCGTGAACGCGGGGTGCGTGATGACCCGCATGTACCGGCTGTGCAGCAGCATCAGCAGCAGCTCGCGCGGCCCCTTGCGTCCCCTCCCCGCCGTCGGCAGCGCGCGCAGCGCCAGCGTGACCGGGGCGCCGAGCAGGACCAGGATCGGCGTCAGCATGCTGATCACCATGTGCTGCACCATGTGCACGCTGAACATGACCATGCCGTAGTCGTTCAGCCTGGTGCACATCACCAGCGCCACGGTCAGCACACCGGCCACGTAGGAGACGGTCCGCGCCACCGGCCACGCGTCCCCGCGCCGCCGCAGCCGTACGACGCCCCACGCGTACAGGCCCAGCCCGACCAGACAGGCGATGAGGAAGAACGGGTCCGCCGACCACTGAAGCCCCCGCCCCAGCGTGAACGGCGGCAGATCCATGGTCATGCCGTGCCCGCCGTGATCCATTACCGTCGGCTCCTGATTCGTGGGGGGATGTGCGTTTCCTGCCGCCCCAAGAGTAGGACTGCCCCCGGCGACTCCTGTCACCGGGGGCAGCCGCAGTCGCCGGGGCGGCTACAGCACGGTCTCCGCTTCCGCGTACCGCTCCGCCGGAACGGTCTTCAGCGTCTCCACGGCCTCGGCCAGCGACACCATCACGATGTCCGTCCCCCGCAGGGCCGTCATCATCCCGAACTCACCCCGGTGCACCGCCTCAACGGCGTGCCATCCGAAGCGGGTGGCGAGCACCCGGTCGTACGCGGTCGGCGTACCACCTCGCTGCACATGCCCGAGGATCACCGGGCGGGCCTCCTTGCCGAGCCGGGACTCCAGCTCGATCGACAGCTGCCGGGCGATGCCGGCGAACCGCTCGTGCCCGTAGATGTCCTTGCCGCCCTCGTCGAAGGCCATGCTGCCGGGCGCCGGCTTGGCGCCCTCCGCCGCCACGACGATCGCGAACCGCTTCCCCGCCTCGAACCGCTCGCCCACCCGCCGGGCCAGCTCCTCGATGTCGAAGGGCCGTTCCGGTACGACGATGGCGTGGGCGCCGGCCGCCATGCCGGAGTGCAGCGCTATCCAGCCGGTGTGGCGTCCCATGACCTCGACGACCAGCACCCGCTGGTGGGACTCGGCGGTGGTCTTCAGCCGGTCGAGAGCGTCCGTCGCCACGCCCACGGCCGTGTCGAAGCCGAAGGTGACGTCGGTGACGGCGATGTCGTTGTCGATGGTCTTCGGCACGCCCACGATCGGCAGGCCGCTGTCCGACATCAGGCGGGCGGCCTTGAGGGTGCCCTCACCGCCGATCGGGATGATGGCGTCGAGGCCGAGCTCCGCGACGTGACCGCGGGCCCGTTCCACACCGTCCCGCAGGTGCGAGGGCTGGACGCGGGAGGAACCGAGGATCGTGCCGCCGCGGGCGAGGATGCCGCCCACCGCGTCGAGGTCGAGCTTGAGGTAGTCGCACTCCAGGAGGCCCTTCCAGCCGTCCCGGAAGCCGATGACCTCGTCGCCGTGGTCGGCGACGGCACGGTGCACGACGGACCGGATGACGGCGTTCAGGCCGGGGCAGTCGCCGCCGGACGTGAGGACACCAATGCGCATAGCCCGAAACAACCTTCTTGACGTGGGCCGGGTCCGGACCACGTTGTCCGGCTCGATTCCCCGCCACCCTAGCGGCACGAGGGGGCGGGGCCGAAGCACACGTCCGCCTGCTGGACGCGCCCGCTCACCTGTGCGGACGCACCGTCAGACGGGCTGCTGACGGCGCCCCGACAATCAGGTGAACGTCCAGGTGGGCGGGCAGCCGGACCTCCCGCTGTCAGGCAGGCTGCTGCGCCGCCGCGATGCGCTCGTTGCGCAGCGCCTCGTACCAGCGGTCGTCGATCGGCGGGAGCGCGTTCACGTCGAGCGCCAGCTTCAGCAGCAGGTCCCCGATGAGCGGGTTGCGGGCGAGCACCGGGCCGTGCATGTAGGTGCCGAACACGGTGTCGTTGTACGCGCCCTCGGTGCCGTCGCCGGTGCCGTTGCCCTTGCCGAGCTGGACCCGGGCGAAGGGGCGGGCGGTCGGGCCGAGGTGGGTGACGCCCTGGTGGTTCTCGAAGCCGGTCAGCGGCGGCAGGCCCAGCCGGGGGTCGATGTCGGCGAGGACGTCGCCGACGCACCGCTCGCCCTGGCCGCGCGTCGTGGTGACGTCGAGCAGGCCGAGGCCCGGCTGGCGCTGCCCGAGGTCGTTGACGAACTCGTGGCCCAGGATCTGGTAGCCGGCGCACACGGCGAACACGATCGCGCCGTTCTGCACCGCCTGGTACAGGTGTCCGTCGCGGCGCAGCCGCTCGGCCGCGAGCCGCTGCGGACGGTCCTCGCCACCGCCGATCAGGTAGATGTCGCCGGAGGTCGGGATCGGCTGGTCGCTGCGCACGTCCAGACGCGCCACGTCGAGGCCGCGCTGGCGCGCCCGGCGCTCCACGACCAGGACGTTGCCCTGGTCGCCGTAGGTGCTGAGCAGGTCCGGGTACACCCAGACGACCCGCAGCTGATTGTCGCTCATCACGTGATGGTCCCTCGTGCTCAGTTGCCGACGCGGCGGCGCAGGTCCTGGAAGGCGGTGTAGTTCGCGATGACCTCGATGCGGCCCGGCGGAGCCATCTGGACCGCCTGGTCGATGCTCTCGCACACCTGGAAGTGCTGGTTGGCGACCTCCAGACGCACCGCGAGGTCCAGCTTGCGGTCGCCGATGACGAAGATCGGGTGGCCGGTGAGCCGGGTGTAGTCGACGTCCCACAGCCAGGAGGTGTCGGTGCCGTCGGCGCCGCGCGCGTTCACCGACAGGATGACCGGGGTGGGCGGAGGATCGATCAGGCTGAACGTCTCGAGCCAGCCCGCCGGGTTCTTCGCGAGCAGCAGCCGCAGGTCGCGCTGCATGAACTGGACGACGTCGTAGCGTCCGGCGACGGCCTGCACCTGGTACATGCGCTCCAGCGCGACCTGCGGCGGCACCCCGAAGACGGCCGCCACGGCGGCCGAGGAGGCGGCGTTCGCCTTGTTGGCGCGGCCCGGCAGCTGGAGGTGGATCGGCCACGCGGAGCCGTGCGGGTCGAGGACGTGGTCACCGGAGAGCGCCCAGCTCGGCGTGGGCCGGCGGAACCCGCACTCGCCGCAGAACCAGTCGTCGCCCGGACGCTGCATCACGCCACCGCAGGACGGGCAGGACCAGGCGTCGTCCTTCCACATCTGGCCGGCGGCGACCCAGACGACGTTGGGGGAGGAGGACGCGGCCCACACCACCAGCGGGTCGTCGGCGTTGGCGACGATGACGGCCTTGGACCCGGCCAGCCCCTCGCGCCAGTTCTCCGCGAGCATGCGGGTCTCGGCGGCGCGGTCGAGCTGGTCGCGGGAGAGGTTGAGCAGGGCGATGCACTTCGGGGCGGTGTCGCGGGCCACGCCCGCCAGGTACTTCTCGTCGACCTCGATGACGCCGTACCTGGCGTCGGAACCGCCCGCCAGGGCCGAGGTGATGCCGGCCGGCATGTTGGCACCGAGCGCGTTGGAGACGACCGGGCCCGCGGCGCGCAGCGCCTCCGCGATGAGACGGGTGGTCGTCGTCTTGCCGTTGGTCGCCGACACGAGGACGACGTCCAGGTTCTGGGCGAGCCGGGCAAGGAGGTCGGGGTCGAGTTTCAGCGCCACCCGGCCGCCGATCACCGAACCGCTGCCGCGTCCAGCGGCACGCGACGCCGCCGCGACCGCCTTGCCCGCGGTCACGGCGATCTTGGCCCGCGGCGTGAGCGGGTCCGAGTTGCCTGCCATCAGTTCTCGATCCTCCTTGCGTACGCGCCGCGCCTGAAGCCTGACGGCAACGTGGTAGGTGGTCAGCCTATCGAGATCCATTCGCACACCCGAATCGCGGCACCACCTCACGCCGCCTACGGCATGCGCGTGTCAGAAAGGACCGTACCCTTGCCGCCATGCGACACGGCTCCATCCCGGGCGCCCGCGGGCAGGTCCGGCCTCTCACTCTGCTCGGTGACCCCGTCCTGCGGGAACCCTGCCGCGAGGTGACCGACTTCGGCCCCGGACTCGCCCGCCTCGTCGAGGACATGTTCGCCACGATGTACGCGGCCCGGGGCGTCGGCCTGGCCGCCAACCAGGTGGGGGAGGCCCTGCGGGTGTTCGTGTACGACTGCCCCGACGACGAGGACGTCCGCCACCTGGGACATGTCGTGAACCCGCGCCTGGTGGAGGCGGACGGGCTCGTCCTGCGAGGTCCGGAGGGCTGCCTGTCCCTGCCGGGGCTGGAGGCGGGGACGGAGCGCTACGACCACGCGGTGGTCGAGGGGCGCACGGTCACGGGCGATCCGGTCACCGTGCACGGCACCGGATTCTTTGCCAGATGCCTGCAGCACGAGTGCGATCACCTGGAGGGGACGGTCTACGCGGACCGGGTCACCGGCTGGCGCCGGAGGAGACTGATGCGCCAGGTGACGCGGGCCTCCTGGGCAAGGGGGAGTGGACCTGCGTGAGGGCGCGCGGTGAACCGCACGGACGGATCCCCGCGGGGAACTGCGCGACCGCTTCCGTCCGCACACGCGCCGTGGACCTCAGAACCCGGGGCCACCCATCTTGTCCCCCGCGGCGGCCAGCCGGCCCCACAGCAGGTCGGCCAGACTCCGCACGAGCTCGGCCCGGGAGCAGGGCCGCTCACCCAGCCACCAGTCCCCGGCCGCGTGCATCATCCCGACGATCCCGTGCCCCCACACACGGGCCAGCTGCTGACTCCCGGGCCCGAGGTCCAGCCGTTCCTCGATGACCTGGGCCAGTTCCTCGCCCATCCGCCGCAGCAGGGGAGCCGAGTGCTTGCCGACGTCGAACCCCTGGTCACCGGACGACCCCTCGGCCGGATGCATGAGGAAGCGGTACACCTGGGGCCGTGCCTCGATCGCCGCGAGGTAGGTGTCGAGGGTGGCCTCGACCCGCTCCCGGCGCTCGGCGGGGGCGTCCAGCGCCGCCCGCAGCGAGTCCAGCAGCGCGTCGGTGTGCCGCTTGGCGAGGGCGGCGTACAGCCCGCCCTTGTCCCCGAAGTGGCGGTACAGGATCGGCTTGGTGATGCCGGCCTCGGCGGCGATCGCGTTCATCGACGCCTGGGGCCCGTCCCGGAGCACCACTCTGTCCGCGGCCTCCAGCAGCTCGCGTCGTCGGCGGTCGGCGGACCGCTGCTGCTCGGTCCGCTGTGTGGTGTCCATGAGCTCTCCCCACCCGTGCTGATTCGGTGACGCCTGCGCAAACTAACACCTGCCAGGCGTCCGGGATCGAACGGGTTGCCGAGGTGACATCAGGAGTTGACTTTTCCTACCGACCGGTAACAGACTCGGGGTTACCGCTAGTAACACGCACTGCCGCCGCTGGAGGGGACATGGCCGAGTTCACCATGGAGCTCAACGACGAACAGAAGGAGGTCCGGGACTGGCTGCACGGCTTCGCGGCCGACGTCATCCGCCCCGCGGCCGCCGAATGGGACGAGCGTGAGGAGACTCCCTGGCCGGTCATCCAGGAGGCCGCGAAGGTCGGCATCTACTCCCTCGACTTCTATGCCCAGCAGTACTTCGACCCCACCGGCCTCGGTATCCCGATGGCCATGGAGGAGCTGTTCTGGGGCGACGCGGGCATCGCCCTCTCCATCGTAGGCACCGGTCTCGCCGCCGTGGGCGTCCTCGCCAACGGAACCGAGGAGCAGATCGGCACCTGGATCCCGCAGATGTACGGCGACGCCAACGATGTCAAGGTCGCCGCCTTCTGCTCCTCCGAGCCCGACGCCGGCTCCGACGTCGCCTCCATGCGCACGCGTGCCGTGTACGACGAGGCCAAGGACGAGTGGGTGATCAACGGCACCAAGACGTGGGCCACCAACGGCGGCATCGCCAACGTCCACGTGGTCGTCGCGGTCGTCGACCCCGAGCTGGGCTCCAAGGGCCACGCGTCCTTCATCATCCCGCCGAACACGCCCGGCCTCGCCCAGGGCCAGAAGTTCAAGAAGCACGGCATCCGCGCCTCGCACACCGCCGAGGTGATCCTGGACAACGTGCGCGTTCCCGGTTCCTGCCTGCTCGGCGGCAAGGAGAAGCTGGACGAGCGGCTGGCGCGGGCCAGGGAGCGGGCCAGGGCCGGCGGTGAGCGGGTGAAGAACGCGGCCATGGCCACCTTCGAGGCCTCGCGGCCCGCGGTCGGCGCGATGGCCGTCGGTACCGCCCGCGCCGCCTACGAGGTCGCCCTCGACTACGCCATGACGCGGGAGCAGTTCGGGCGGCCGATCATCGACAACCAGGGTGTGGCCTTCCAGCTGGCGGACATGCGCACGTCCATCGACGCGGCGCGGCTGCTGGTCTGGCGTGCCTCCTGGATGGCGATCAACGGCAAGCCGTTCACGGCGGCCGAGGGCTCGATGTCCAAGCTCTTCGCGAGCGAGACGGCGAAGAAGGTCACGGCCCAGGCCATCCAGATCCTCGGCGGCAACGGTTACACGCGGGAGTACCCGGTCGAGCGGATGCACCGGGACGCGGCCATCTACACGATCTTCGAGGGGACGAGCGAGATCCAGCGGCTCGTCATCGCCCGGACCCTGTCCGGGATGCCCATCCGGTAACGCGGGGCGGGGAGCTGCGCGATGCGGTCCTCGGGCGCGTCGCGGCTTGTCGCGCAGTTCCCCGCGCTCTCTGGCCGGCTGTCCCGCCGTCCGCCGTCGAGGTGCCGCCGTGTGCGCCCACCCAGGAGCGTGGGCAACCGCGCGATCGGCCACAACCGGCATGCGCCCGGCAACGAGACGCGCCTCTCACGGAGTGGTCCCGCTGCTGTGGGCGATGCACGCCACATCGATCCGATCCGCCAGCTTCGCCAGCTCGATCGTCAGCGCGGCCACCGTGTCCTCGTCCAGCCCCTCCGCCCCGGCCTCGACGAGGTGCAGCCACCGGCCGCCCAACGTCCGCAGCAGCTTGCTCACGTCGGCCGCGGCCACCTGCAAGTGCCCGCGGTCGTCGACGATCAGAGGCAGAGTCACTTCGCGGTTCACAGACGGGATCGTAGCCGTGGAAGCGTCACGCACCGTGCCAAACGGTGGTGATGTTGCAGAACTCCCTGATTCCGTGCCCGGACAGCTCACGCCCGTAGCCCGACCGCTTGACCCCGCCGAACGGGAACGCCGGGTGGGAGGCCGTCATGCCGTTGACGTACACGCCGCCCGCCTCCAGATCCCGTACAAAACGGTCGACCTCGGCCTCGTCCCGCGTCCAGACGTTGGAACTCAGGCCGAACGGCGAGTCGTTGGCGATGAGGACGGCCTCGTCCAGGTCGGCGGCCCGGTACAGCGTCGCGACCGGACCGAAGGCCTCCTCGCGGTGGATGCGCATCTCGCGGGTGACACCGGCCAGGACGGTCGGCGGGTAGTACCAGCCGGGCCCGTCCGGCCGCTCCCCGCCGCACAGCACGCTCGCGCCGCCGCGCCTCGCGTCGTCCACCAGTTCCTCCAGGTCGTCCCGCCCCCGTTCGCTCGCCAGCGGGCCGACCTCGGTGTCCTCCTCCAGCGGGTCGCCGACCTTGAGCGCCTTCATCCCCTCGGTGAAGCGCTCGGCGAACCGGTCGTACACGTCCGTGTGGACGATGAACCGCTTGGCGGCGATGCACGACTGCCCGTTGTTCTGCACCCGCGCCGTCACCGCGACCTCGGCGGCCCGGTCGACGTCCGCGGACGGCATGACGACGAACGGGTCGCTGCCGCCCAGTTCCAGCACCGTCTTCTTGATCATCTCGCCGGCCGTGGAGGCGACCGCGCGGCCCGCGGGCTCGCTGCCGGTGAGGGTGGCCGCCCTGATCCGCTCGTCGCGCAGCAGGTCGTCGACCGCGCCGGAGCCGATGAGCAGGGTCTGGAAGCAGCCCTCGGGGAAGCCCGCCCGGTGCAACAGGTCCTCCAGGTAGAGGGCGGTCTGAGGCACGTTCGAGGCGTGCTTGAGCAGGCCCACGTTGCCCGCCATCAGCGCGGGCGCGGCGAAGCGGACCACCTGCCACAGCGGGAAGTTCCACGGCATCACCGCGAGCACCGGCCCCATCGGCCGGTAGCGGACCAGGGCCCGGGAGGCGCCGGAGTCCCTCACGTCGGCCTCGGCCGGCTCCTCGTCGGTGAGCAGCGCCTCGGCGTGCTCGGCGTACCAGCGCATCGCCTTGGCGCACTTCGCGGCCTCCGCCCGCGCCTGCTTGACCGGCTTGCCCATCTCGGTGGTCATCACCCGGGCGATCTCCGGTCCGTCCTCGTCGAGGAGGTCGGCGGCCCGGTTCAGCAGCCGGGCGCGCTCGGCGAACGCCGTCGTGCGATACGTGCGGAACGTGGCCTGCGCGAGCTGGAGCCGGCGTTCGAGCTCCTCCTCGTCCATGGCCTCGTACGTCTTGAGCGTCTCGCCGTTCGCCGGGTTCACCGTTGCGATGGGCATGACCGACCTCCTGGAGTACTGGCTGTGCTTCGACCTTCGCGCGCCGCGCCGAGCCCCGCAACGCGACGCGTCCGCTCAGCCCGAGTGCTCCGCCAGCCGGTCCAGAAACGCGGCCTGGGCCCGCACGATCACCTCGCGCGCCCGGTCCAGGCCGTACCAGGCGACCCGGTCCAGTTCGGGGAACTCCCGGGTCCGCCCGGACCGCGGCGGCCACTCCATGACGAAGGTGCCGGGCTCGATCACCGCCGGATCGAAGTCCGCCTCGACCGCCCAGGCCGTGACGATCTTGCCGTTCGTCTGCCGGACCTCCCCGAGCGGGATCGCCTCGCCGTCCGGCGGCGCGACCCCCAGTTCCTCCCGGAACTCGCGGCGGGCGGCCTCCCAGGCCGGCTCGTCGGGCTCGTACTCGCCCTTCGGCACGGTCCACGCTCCGGCGTCCTTGCGCGCGAAGAACGGGCCGCCCATGTGTCCCAGCAGCACCTCCAGGCCGCCGTCGCCCCGCCGGAACAGCAGCAGGCCCGCGCTGTGCCTGGCCGTCACGGCCGCACCTCCGGGTGTGCGGCGAGCAGCGTCTCCACGGTGTCCGCCTCCTCGGGTCGCTTGTCCTCCCGGTAGCGGATCACCCGGGCGAAGCGCAGGGTGACGCCGGCCGGGTAGCGGGTGGAGCGCTGCAGGCCGTCGTAGGCGATCTCGACGACGAGTTCGGGGCGCACGGTCACCACCCAGCCGTCGTCCTCGACGGCCAGCTCGCTCAGGCGCTCGGTCTGCCAGGTGAGCATCGCGTCGGTCATGCCCTTGAAGGTCTTGCCGAGCATGGCGAAGCCGCCGTCGGCGGTGCGGGCGCCGAGGTGCAGGTTGGACAGCTTGCCGGTGCGCCGCCCGTGGCCCCGCTCGGCGGCCAGGACCACCAGGTCGAGCGTGTGCACGGGCTTGACCTTCAGCCAGGACGCGCCGCGCCGGCCCGCGCTGTACGGCGCGTCGAGGGACTTCACGACCACGCCCTCATGGCCGCGCAGCAGGGTCTCCTCGAGGAACTCCTCCGCCGCCGGGAGATCCTGCGCGCCGGACACGACCGTGCGCCGCACCCGCATCGGCTCGGGCACCAGCCGGGCCAGCTCCGCGTGGCGTTCGGTGAAGGGCAGGTCGAGCAGGTCCCGGTCGTCCACCGACAGCGCGTCGAAGAAGACGGGGGAGACGGGGACCGTCCGGGCGGCCGTCGCCACGTCCACGCGGGAGCCGACACGGCCCGCGGTCTCCTGGAAGGAGCGGGGCCGGCCGGTGTCGTCGAAGGCGATGACCTCGCCGTCCAGGACGAACCGCCCGCCTGCCAGCTCCAGCGCGGCGGAGGTCAGTTCGGGCAGGCGGTCGGTGATGTCGTCGAGGGTGCGGGTGTAGATCCGCACGCTGTCACCGTCCCGGTGGACCTGGACGCGGATGCCGTCCAGTTTCTCCTCGACCGCGCAGGCGCCGAGCTTGCCGACCGCCTCGGTCACCGAGGAGGCGGTGTGGGCGAGCATCGGCAGGACCGGGCGGCCGACGGTGAGCCGGAACCGGTCCAGGGCGGCCGCCCCGTCCGTGAGCAGCGCCTGCGCCACCGTCTGCAGCGAGCCGGCCAGCATCACCGCCCGCCGCACGTGGGTCGAGGGCGCCCCGGTCGCCTCGGCCAGCCCCTCCACCGCGACCGCGTCCAGCGCGCCCTGCCGGACCTCGCCGGTGATGAGCCCGAGGAGGAAGCGCTGCTCCTCCGCGGTGGCCGCGCCCATCAACTCCCCGACCAGGCGGGCCCGTTCGGCCTGGGAGCCGGGGCCCGCCACCTGGCCGAGCTCGGTGAGCCGGGCGTCCACCTCGCGCACGGTCAGACTCGGCGCGTCGGCCGGGGCGACCGGGCGGCCCAGCACCTTCCAGCCGACGCCGAGCCGGCCCTGGGGGAGCCGTCCGGCCAGGTAGGGGATGACGATCGGCACGTCGTCCGCCTCCGCGTCCCGGAAGAGCTCGGCGAGCAGGGCGATCTTGCGGGAGCGCGCCGAGGTGGCGGCGACCTCGCGGGACACGTCGGCGAGCCGGGTCAGCAGCATGCAGCCATGGTGCAACGCCGGCGTGCCGACTACACCTGGACGGTCCCCTGCGCACCCCGGACCGCCGCGTCCAGGTCGCTCATCAGCAGCTCCCCGTTGATCGCGGCCCCCGCCCGGTAACCGCGGCTCGCCGCGTTGACGACCTGCTCGGCGATTCCGGAGGCATTGCCCGCCGCCCACAGCCCGGGGACGGTCGTCAGGCCCCGGCCGTCGACCACGGGGTAGACGCCGAAGGGGGTCTGCTCCATCTCGGCGCCCAGCCGGCGCAGCAGGTCGGTCCCCGGGACCGCCCGGGGCGCGACGAACAGGGTCTCGCGGGCGTGGACGGTGCCGTCCACGAGCCGGACGCCGGTCAGCCGGTCCTCCTCGACGACGACCCCGGCCACCTCGCCGGGGACCACGTCGACCCCGGCGGCGGCGAGCCGGCGCAGGTCCACGTCGGACAGTTCCTCCTCGGCGACCGTGTTGAGGAAGAACGTCACGTCCTTCGACCACTGGGTCACCATCAGCGCCTGGTGCACGCTCAGCGGGCTCGTCGCGAGCACACCGAAGGCCTGGTCGCGCACCTCCCACCCGTGGCAGTACGGGCAGTGCAGCACGTCCCGGCCGAAGCGCGCGGCGAGGCCGTCGACCGGGGGCAGCTCGTCCCTCAGGCCGGTGGCGACCACGAGGGCCCGGGCGTGGACGGTCCTCCCTCCCGCGAGCCGCACGGCGAAGTCCTCGCCCTTCGTGGCGTCCACCGCCCGGTCCCGCACCAGCTCCACGCCGTAGCGGGCGATCTCCTCGCGGCCCACCGCCAGGAACTCGGCGGGCGGCATCCCGTCCCGGGACAGGTAGCCCTGCATGTGGGCGGCGGGCGCGTTGCGCGGCTCGCCCGCGTCGACGACCAGGGTGCGGCGCCGGGCCCGGCCCAGGACGAGGGCGGCGGACAGGCCCGCGGCTCCGCCGCCGATCACGATCACTTCGTAGCCGTCGCTCACTTCGTGGTTTCCGGTCATGTGTGACCACCTCCACGGGCACGGTCGCTCGCCCACTGCGGCATTGACAAACCCGTTTGCCGAAACTGCAATGACTCCATGAGTGACGACGTCATGGAAGAGGTCCTCGCCGAGGTCGGTCCGCGGCTGCGGCGGATCCGCAAGGAGCGGGGAGCGACGCTGGCCGGGCTGTCCGAGGCGACCGGTATCTCGGTGAGCACGCTCTCCCGGCTGGAGTCGGGCCTGCGCAGGCCCAGCCTGGAGCTGCTGCTGCCGATCGCGCGGGCGCACGAGGTGGCGCTGGACGAACTGGTGGGGGCACCCTCGGTGCGCGATCCCCGGGTGCGCGCCCAGCCGATCGTGCGGCACGGGCGCACCTACTGGCCGCTGACCCGTCAGCCAGGCGGCCTCCAGGCCTTCAAGGTGCTGGTGCCGCGGGCCACGGACGAGCCGGAGCCGCGCACCCACGAGGGCTATGAGTGGCTCTACGTGCTGGCCGGGCGGTTGCGGCTGGTCCTCGGTGATCACGACATCGTGCTGACGGCGGGGGAGGCCGTCGAGTTCGACACCCGGGTGCCGCACTGGTTCGGATCGACGGGGGAGGGGCCGGCGGAGTTCCTCAGCCTGTTCGGACCGCAGGGCGAGCGGATGCACGTGCGGGCGCGTCCCAAGCGGTCGTGAGGAGCGTCACGGGTTCCCTCTTGGCAAGCGACCGCTTAGTATGCGACCGACCCCTGGTCAGCCCGGTCAGACGACGCAGTCCCGTGGAGGCTCCGCATGCAGGCATGGCAGGTGCACGAGAACGGCGAGCCGAGCGAGGTGATGCGGCTCCAGGACGTGGAGCCGCCCACGCCCGGTGACGGCCAGGTCCTGCTCAAGGTGCGCGCCGCGAACATCAACTTCCCGGACGTGCTGATGTGCCGGGGCCACTACCAGGTCCGGCCCCCGCTGCCCTTCACGCCCGGCGTGGAGGTCTGCGGCGAGACCGAGGACGGCCGCCGGGTGATCGCCAACCCGGCCCTGCCCTACGGCGGTTTCGCCGAGTACGCCGTCGCGGACGCCGCCGCGCTGCTGCCCGCGCCCGACTCGCTGGACGACGCCGAGGCCGCCGCGCTGCACATCGGCTACCAGACGGGCTGGTTCGGTCTGCACCGCCGGGCGGGGCTCGAGGCCGGCGAGACGCTGCTCGTCCACGCTGCCGCCGGAGGGGTCGGCAGCGCGGCCGTGCAGCTCGGCAAGGCGGCCGGCGCCACCGTCATCGGGGTCGTCGGCGGGGCCGACAAGGTGTCCGTCGCCCGGGAGCTGGGCTGTGACGTGGTGATCGACCGGCACGGCGAGGACGTCGTGGCCGCCGTCAAGGAGGCCACCGGCGGCCGGGGCGCCGACGTGATCTACGACCCGGTCGGCGGCGAGGCCTACGCCCAGTCCGCCAAGGTCGTCGCCTTCGAGGGCCGGATCGTGGTCGTGGGCTTCGCGAGCGGCACCATCCCGAACCCCGGGCTGAACCACGCCCTCGTGAAGAACTACTCGATCCTCGGCCTGCACTGGGGCCTGTACAACACCAAGATCCCCAAGCTGGTCCAGCACTGCCACGAGCAGCTCACCGACCTCGCGGCCCGGGGCGCGATCAAGCCCCTGGTGAGCGAGCGGGTGCCGCTGAGCGAGGCGGCGGCAGCGGTCCAGCGGGTCGGCGACGGGGCCACGACCGGCCGGGTCGCCGTCGTCCCCTCCCTGGAGAACGGAGCCGCCGCATGACCGACACAGCAGAACTCAGGCGCCGCACAGCGCAGTTGCTGGCCTCGCATCCGCCCGCCACCACCGACCGCCTCGACTTCCTCAGGGCCCGCTTCGATGCGGGACTGGCCTGGGTGCACTACCCGGAGGGCCTCGGCGGCCTCGGCGCACCGCGCTCCTTGCAGGCCGTCGTGGACGCCGAGCTGGAAGCGGCCGGCGCCCCCGACAACGACTCGCGCCGCAACGGCATCGGGCTCGGCATGGCCGCCCCGACGATCCTCAAGTACGGCACCGAGGAGCAGAAGCAGCGCTATCTGCGGCCGTTGTGGACCGGCGAGGAGGTCTGGTGCCAGCTGTTCAGCGAGCCCGGCGCCGGCTCGGACCTCGCGGCGCTCGGCACCCGGGCCGTCCGGGAAGGCGACGAGTGGATCGTCAACGGGCAGAAGGTGTGGACGTCCGGCGCGCACAACTCGCGCTGGGCCATCCTCATCGCCCGCACCGACCCGGACCTGCCCAAGCACGCGGGCATCACCTACTTCCTCTGCGACATGACCGACCCGGGCGTCGAGGTCCGGCCGCTGCGCCAGATCACCGGCGAGGCCGAGTTCAACGAGGTCTTCCTCACCGACGTCCGCATCCCCGACTCCTGCCGCCTCGGCGAGATCGGTGACGGCTGGCGGGTCGCGCAGACCACGCTGAACAACGAGCGTGTCGCCATCGGCGGCATGCGGCTGCCCCGCGAGGGCGGCATGATCGGTCCGGTCTCGAAGACCTGGCGCGAACGCCCCGAACTGCGCACCCACGACCTGCACCAGCGGCTGCTGAGGCTGTGGGTCGACGCCGAGGTCTCCCGCCTCACCGCCGAGCGCCTGCGCCAGCAACTCGTCGCAGGACAGCCCGGTCCCGAGGGCGCCGGCATGAAGCTCGCCTTCGCCCGCCTCAACCAGGAGATCAGCGGCCTGGAGGTCGAACTCCGCGGCGAGGAGGGCCTGCTGTACGACGACTGGACCATGCGCCGCCCGGAGCTGGTGGACTTCACCGGCCGGGACGCCGGATACCGCTACCTGCGCTCCAAGGGCAACAGCATCGAGGGCGGGACCACCGAGGTCCTGCTGAACATCGTCGCCGAGCGCGTGCTGGGCCTGCCCGCCGAGCCGCGCACCGACAAGGACGTCGCCTGGAAGGACCTCGCCCGATGACCGACCTGCTGTACTCGGAGGAGGAAGAGGCGCTCAGGGCGGCCGTACGGGACCTCCTCGCCGACCACTGCGACGCGCCGGGTGTGATCGCCCGCACCGAGTCGGACACCCCGCACGACCCGGCGGCCTGGAAAGCGCTCGCCGAGGGCATGGGCCTTGCCGGACTGCTGGTGCCCGAGGCCCAGGGCGGCCAGGGCGCGACCCACCGCGAAGTCGCCGTGGTCCTGGAGGAGCTGGGACGGGCGGTCGCCCCGGTGCCGTATCTGACCAGTGCCGTCGTCGCCACGGAGGCGCTGCTCGCCTGCGGTGACGAGGAACTGCTGGGACAGCTGGCGTCCGGCCGGACCGTCGGCGCGCTGGCCATCGGGCTGCACACCGCGCCCGACGCCGCCTTCAAGGCCGTACGCGTCGAAGAGGGCGCCCTGCACGGGGAGGTGACCGGCGTCGCGGACGCGGCGGTCGCCGACGTGCTGCTGGTGCCCGCCGAGGACGGCGGCCTGTACGCGGTCGACGCCTCGGCGGCGACGGTCACCCCGCAGGTCTCCTTCGACCTCACCCGCCCCCTCGCGACGGTCACCCTGAGCGGTGCCGTCGGCCGTCGCCTCGGCGACGCCGGACCCGCTGTGCGCCGGGCCCTGCGCGCCGGTGCCGGACTGCTCGCCTCCGAGCAGCTCGGCGTCGCCGACTGGCTGTTGACCGAGACCGTGCGCTATCTGAAGGAGCGCAAGCAGTTCAACCGGCAGGTCGGCGGCTTCCAGGCGCTCAAGCACCGGCTCGCCCAGCTGTGGCTGGAGGTCGTCAACCTCCGTGCCGCCGCCCGGGGCGCGGCCGACGCGCTCGCCACCGGAGACGACGTCGACGTGGCGGTCGCCGTCGCCCAGGCCTACGCGGCGCCCGTCGCCGTCCGCGCCGCCGAGGAGGCGCTGCAACTCCACGGTGGTATCGGCATGACGTGGGAGCACCCCGTCCACCTCTACCTGAAGAGGGCCAAGGCCGACTCGATCGCGCTCGGTACCGCGGGCGCCCACCGCGCGGCACTGGCCGAACTGGTCGACCTCCAGGCACCCTGACCGAACCGCAGGGAAAGCCCGCCCCACCTGGGGCGGGCTTTCCCGTGCGCCCGGCGGAACGGGGTGAACAACCGGCGGCGCTCCGGCCAACTCCTGCTCCGCACAGGTCCGTTGAGGTCCGAAGGACGTGATACTCCCTGAGGTCCCGTACGGCATCCCAGGGAGGCAGGCATGGCCCTCACCACCCGTCGCAGAGCCCTCACCACCTTCGGCGCCGCCCTCGCCGGCGCGGTCGCCCTGCCCGCCGGCAACGCGCTGGCGGCCGAACAGAAGCACCGCGTCCGCCCGTTGTGGCGCGCCCACGCCCACAACGACTACGAGCACCCGCGTCCCCTCCTGGACGCCCTCGACCACCGCTTCGGCAGCGTCGAGGCCGACATCTTCCTCGTCGGCGGGCAACTCCTCGTCGCCCACGACCCCGTGGACCTCGACCCGGCCCGCACCCTGGAGTCGCTCTACCTCGCCCCGCTCGCGGCCCGCGTCGAGGCCCACCACGGCGCGGTGTACAGGGGTGCGCGCACGCCGCTGCAGCTCCTCATCGACATCAAGACCGAGGGCGCGTCCACGTACCTCGCACTCGACCGTCAACTGCGGCGCTACCGGCACCTGTTCACCACGTACGACCACGGCCGGGTGCGCCGGGGCCCGGTCACCGCCGTCATCTCCGGCGACCGTGCCGCCCGCCTGCCCATGCAGGCGCAGACCGTGCGCCGGGCCTTCTACGACGGCCGCCTGGCGGACCTCGGCAGTACCGAGGCCTCCTTCGCCTCGCTGATCAGCGACAACTGGTCGCTCAACTTCACCTGGCAGGGCGTCGGCGCCTTCCCCGACGCCGAGCGGCGGAAGCTGCGCGGTATCGTCGGCGCGGCCCACGCGCGCGGGCAGAAGGTGCGGTTCTGGGCGACCCCGGACGTGCCGGGCCCCGCCCGGGACGCGCTGTGGGGCGAACTCCTCGCCGCCGACGTCGACCACCTCAACACCGACGACCTGGCCGGCCTGGAGGCGTTCCTCGACGCACACCGCTCGGCCTAGTCCCCCGTCGACACCACTCGTTCGGAGGACGGGTCAGCCGCACGGACGAACCCTCCGCTACGCCACACTTGCGGCCGAATGCCGCGAAAGCGGACGTGGCGGAGGAGGTTGACGTGGCCGTTTCCATTTCCGTGCTGCTGTTGCTGCTGATCCTGGCGGTGATCTTCCTGCGCACCGGCGGACTGAAGATCTCGCACGCGCTGGTCTGCCTGCTGCTCGGCTTCCTCCTGGCCGGCACGAACATGGCCCCCACCATCCACAGCGGCCTCACGGCGACGGCCGACATCGTCGGCAGCCTGCGGCCGTGAGGCCGTGCGGGATCACTGCGTGAAGACGCCGATGCCGTTCGGCACGGGACGCTCCGCACCCCCGGAGGGGTGGTTGCGCACCGTGACCCTGGTCGCGCCCGGCGCCCGGGCGACCAGCGTCGTCGAACCGCCGCCGTCCAGGCTGAAGCCCTCGGTGGCACCGAGGCTCTTCAGGGCCTTGGCGACCTCGGCGATCGTCAGGCCCTTGCGGTAGGCGGCGGCGCCGTCCACCGCGAACAGCAGCACGCGCTGTCCGCCGTTGGCGAGCCCCACGGCCGTGCGTACGGCCGAGGTCCGCGCGTCCAGCCCCGTCAGGGGCTGCCCGCCGGAGAGCACCGGGTAGCCGCCCAGGGCGAAGCGGTACGCGCGCTGCGACGCGGCCGTCAGGCCGTACCGCACCGCCACCCGCTGGCCCTTGACGAACCTGCGCAGGCGCTGCGCGCCCGCCTCCCGTCCGACGAGCACGACCGTGTCGGCCGCGACGGTGCCGCTGCCCGGGGTGGCCGAGGCCGAGACGACCACGCCCTTCTTCACGGTCACCTCATAGGTGCTCGTGCTGCACCCCGCGGCCCGGTCGGTGTCCGTGCCGCAGGCGGCCCGGGCCCGGGAGACGCTGCCCCAGTCGGACGTGTACGCGCCGATGGAGTTCTCCGCCAGCGCGTACTGGTTGAGCCCGCCCAGCGGCAGCCGTCGCCCGATGGTGCTGACCGACCCGGTGACGCTCAGGCTGTCCAGCCGGGCCCGTCCGTCGGTGCCGACGCCCACGACGTTCTTCGTGGTGGTGCCCCGTGGAAGCTCGGGCCCGAACCGCTGACCGTTCGGGACGGCGCCCTTGAGTACCTTCCCGGCGGCGATCGCCGGACCCACGCTCGCCCCGGTCGCGGTGACGCCCGGGTGCTGGACCTCGGAGATGTTGAAGAAGTCGCCGTTGACGCCGGCGACGGCCTTCTGCGCCGTGGCCAGCTGGGAGACGGTCCCCCGGGCAGCGACCTTCCCCGGGTACAGCAGGCCGAGACGGACGTGGGTGTTCGTCAGGTCGACGCTCAGCACGTGCACGTGCGTGGTGCCGGCCGTGGCCGACAGGTCGTACTGACGGTAGGTCACGCCCGCCGCGATCGTGGTCCAGGTCGCGGCACCGGCCGGCGCCGCCCCCGCCAGGAGCCCGCCCGTCAGCGTGCCGAGTGCCGTCACAAGCGTCAGCGACGTTCTGCCTGCCCTGAACCGTTTTTGATGCCGTGTCACAGACCCCCCTGCGTAGTTCGGGCCGCAACTTTCTCATGACCTGCTGGGACGGCGGCCGGGGGGTCGGTGCCAACACCACGAGAACGAGTGAGAAGTGGCGCGATTCTCCACGATCCTGCTCACCCGCACGGCCGCACGGCCGGACGCCGGCGCGTCGGCCGTGCAGGCGTCGGGGGCGGGGGGCTCTATGAGGCCGGCGGCACGACGCGGTCCTGCGCCGACGCGACGACGCAGGCCTTTCCGTGCCCGCCGGCGCACGCGTGCAGGGAGTCATCGCCGCACGTCGGCGCGGCACCTGCTCAACCGGCCGGGGAACCGCCCGCGTACGGCGTGAAGTGGGCCGGTGCGTGGTCGATGGGGAGGTCCGGGCGCCAGGCGGTGAGGGCCTGGGCGCTGCACACGAAGAGGGACGGCGGCAGGTGGTCCAGCGCGTACCAGCGCCAGTCGCCGACGCGTTCGCCGGGCTGGTCGGCCGGCTCGCCACGCCAGTCGGTCACGGCGGCGGCGACCGTCACCCGGACGACGCCGTCGGCGTGGTCGAGGAGGGTGCCCAGCAGCCGTACGTCCGAGGGGCGTGCCCGCAGCCCGGTCTCCTCCCGCAACTCCCGTACGACCGCCTCCTGGAGCGACTCCCCGGGCTCCACCGTGCCGCCGGGCAGCTCCCAGGTGCCCCGGCGGTGGCGGCCCAGGAGCAGCCCGCGCGGGCCGTGCAGGATGGCCCCGACGCCGAGGGCCGCGTGGGCGACGGGAGGCAGGGCCGTGCGCGGGCGGGCGGAGACGCGGACGGGCCGCCGGACCCGGAACACCCGGTACGAGGCGAGGTTGGCCGGATCGGGGGCGGTCACCTCCGTCACCTCCTCGACGTTCAGCCCGTGGTCGGTGAGCAGGTCGGTCCACACCTCGGGTGCCAGCACCCACATGCGGACCGTCGTCTCGCCGCCACCGGCGAACAACAGCGTCTCGGGCCGGGCGACGACCTCCGACGAGGGGCCGTCCCCGCGCGAGTTGGTGTGCAGCGCTGAGAAGCACAGCGTCCCGCCGGGCGTCAGCGCCGTCGCCAGCGCGGGCAGCAGACGGCGCGGGTCGACGTACGGCACGGCGTTGACGGAGTAGACGACGTCGTACGGCCGGGCGGTGCGCAGGTGGGCCACGGCGTCGGCGTGGACGAGGCGCAGGCCGGGGAGGGAGCCGTAGCGGGCCCGTGCCCGTTCGATCTGGCCCGGCGCGGAGTCGACCGCGTCCACCTCGGCGCCGTGCGCCCGCACGAGCCGGGCGGCGTGCCGGGCCGTGCCGCAGCCGAGGTCCAGCACGCGCCGGCCCTTCAGATCCCCGAGGAACGCGTCGTCCGGCCCCGCGCCCGGGAACCCCCAGTCGATCCGCTCCGCCGCCGCGACGACCGTGCCGCGCCGCAGGTGGTGCGCCGCGTAGGCCTGCCAGGCGTCGGCGTTGACGGCCTCCGGGTCGTCCGGGGCGAGGGGCGGGACGTGGGGGTGCGGCATGGGCGGCCTCCGGGGCGGCTCGGCGGGTGGCCCGGGGATTCTTACCGGGGGCCCGGCGGGGCAATCTCCGGATCGAGGATCCCGGGGACATCACCACAGCCCGCGCCGCCGAGGCCGTGAGCAAGCCGTGCGCTGTGGGGCCGGAGCCCGTGCACCCAGGGACACGGGCCCGGCCTCCGGCAGCCGTAGCGTCGGTGCTCGGTGCTCGGTGCTCGGTGCTCGGTGCTCGCCAGCCCGGTGCCACGCTGAGGTACCACCCGGAACGGAGGGACCGTCAGTGGACGGGGTGCTTGCTGAGGATGGAGACCCGGTTGAAGGCGTTGATGGTGACCGCCACCCAGATCACGGCCGAGATCTGGTCCTCGGTGAGGACCTCCAGGGCCTCGGCGTAGGCGGCCTCCTGTGCGGCGGCGTCGGAGGGCACGGTGGTCGCCTCCGCCAGCGCCAGGGCCGCGCGCTCCACAGGGGTGAACAGGTCGGTGTCCCGCCAGGCCGCGAGCACCCCGAGCCGCCGTGTGGTCTCTCCTCCGCGCAGCGCGGCCCTGGTGTGCACGTCGAGGCAGAAGGCACAGCCGTTGAGCTGCGAGACGCGCAGATTGACCAGTTCCACGACGGTGCGCTCCAGGCCCGCGTCGGCGGCGGTCGCGCGCACCGCCTCGGACGTCTGGACCAGGGCGTGGTAGGCCTTGGGGCTCTGCTTGTCGATGAAGATCCGTCGAGTCATAGTTGAATATCAAACATTCCTGGGAGAGGCGGAGGCGAGAGGCCGGGATGGAACCGACGAGAGGTGGCGCACTGTGAGCAAGGTCGAGGTACTCACCCCGCGGGAGGTACCGCTGGGCGGCCCCCGGGCTATGGCCGTACGGCGGACGCTGCCGCAGCGTACCCGTTCCTTGATCGGCGCCTGGTGCTTCGCCGACCACTACGGCCCCGACGACGTCGCCGAGTCCGGCGGCATGGACGTCGCGCCCCACCCGCACACCGGCCTGCAGACGGTGAGCTGGCTCTTCAGCGGCGAGATCGAGCACCGCGACAGTCTCGGCAGCCACGCCTTGGTCCGGCCCGGCGAGCTCAACCTGATGACCGGCGGTCACGGCATCAGCCACTCCGAGGTCTCCACCCCGGGCACCAGGGTCCTGCACGGCGTCCAGCTCTGGCTGGCGCTGCCCGACGAACACCGCGCCACCGCACGGGACTTCCAGCACCACGCACCGCGGCCGGTCCGCCTCGACGGCACCGAGATCAGGGTCTTCCTGGGCACCCTCGCCGGATCCACCTCCCCGGTACGGACGTTCACACCGCTCCTGGGCGCGGAGATCCTCCTGGAACCCGGCGCCGAGACCTCCCTGGCCGCCGACCCCGCGTTCGAACACGGCCTGCTGGTCGACACGGGGGAGATCCGCTTCGCCGAGACGTCCCTGCGCTCCGCGGAACTGGGCTACCTGCCGGCCGGCGCCGCCCGTCTGACCCTGGCCAACGAGTCCGGCGCCCCGGCCCGGGCCGTCCTGCTCGGCGGTACGCCGTTCGAGGAGGAGATCGTCATGTGGTGGAACTTCATCGGACGCAGCCACGAGGACATCGTGCGGGCGCGCGAGGACTGGATGGCGGGGCTGGGTGGTCCCCGGTTCGGTGAGGTGGAGGGGTACGACGGGGCGCCGCTTCCTGCGCCGGAGCTGCCGTCGGTGCCGTTGAAGGCGCGCAGCAGGGGGCGTTGACGCGGGACGGCGCCCGGCCCGGATCGTCCGATGCGGGCCGGGCGGGGAGTCGTCCGCCGGTCAGTCGAGCGCGGCGAACATGCCGGGCTCGTACGAACCGCCCGGGTTGCGCACGATCACGTTCATCCGGGTGGCCGCGTTGATCAGGGAGACCAGGCAGACCAGCGCACCGACCTGGTCGTCGTCGTAGTGCTCGCGCACCTCGGCCCAGGTCTCGTCGGACACGCCGTGGTCGCCGAGCCGGGTGCCCTCCTCGGCGAGTGCCAGCGCGGCCCGCTCGGCCGCGGTGAACACGGTGCTGTGGCGCCAGGCGGCGACCAGGTGGAGGCGGAGCGCGCTCTCACCGGCGGCCGCCGCCTCCTTGGTGTGGATGTCGACACAGAAGCCGCAGCCGTTGAGCTGGCCGACCCGCAGCTCCACCAGCTCCCGCAGGGTCTTCGGCAGCGTCGACTGTTCCAGGACCGACGAGACGTCGGAGAACCGCTTGGCGATCTTCGCGGCGGTCGGGGCGGCGAGCAGGTTGAAACGAGGTTCCATGCCTTCGTCCTCACTCATGGGATGGGGCGCCGTGCGGATCGTTCGCACGGCGTCGGTGGCGACATGGAGATGCCGCCGCCCCGGCCCCTGTGACAGGCGGGTCATGTGACGTACGCCACCGGTCGTGGCTGTCACACGGCGGTCGTGACCGGCGTCCTGTGTGCGGCACCGTCGAGGGCGAACAGGGGGAGAGCCGGCCATGGGCGAGCGTGGGGAGCACACGAGGGGCGCAGCCGGGCCGCGCGCACGAGGCGGCCGCACGGACCGGGCCACCGAGGGGTTCGTCGCCCACCGCAACCTGCTGTTCACCGTCGCCTACGAGATGCTCGGCTCGGCCGCCGACGCGGAGGACGTCCTCCAGGAGACCTGGATGCGGTGGGCTGACGTCGATCCCGACACCGTGCGGGACACGCGCGCCTACCTGGTCCGGATCACCACCCGCCAGGCCCTGAGCCGGCTGCGCACACTCCGTCGGCGCAAGGAGTCCTACGTCGGCCCCTGGCTGCCCGAGCCGCTGCTCACCACGCCCGACGTGGCCGAGGACATCGAGCTGGCCGACAGCGTCTCGATGGCGATGCTGCTGGTGTTGGAGACGCTCACGCCGACCGAACGGGCGGTGTTCGTGCTGCGCGAGGTCTTCGGTCTGGAGTACGACGAGATCGCGGAAGCCGTCGGCAAGAGCCCGGCCGCGGTCCGCCAGGTCGCGCACCGGGCACGGGCCCACGTGGCGGCGCGGCGACCGCGCGGGGCCGTGTCCCCGGCCGAGACCCGCGCGGCGCTCGAGGCGTTCCGACGGGCCGTCGAGACGGGCGATCTGCAGGGCCTGCTCGACATCCTGGCGCCGGACGTCGTCCTCCTGGGCGACGGCGGCGGAGTCGTGCAGGCCGTGCTGAACCCCGTCGTGGGGGCCGGTCCGGTGGCCGAGCTGGCCGCCGGGCTGGGCAGGTTCGGCGCCGCGGCCTCGCTGCGAGCGGCACAGGTCAACGGCCACCCGGCGCTGCTTCTCCGGCTCGACGGCGAGATCGACACCGTGGTGGCGGTGCGCGTCGACGACGGCCTCATCACCGGGCTCTACGCCGTGCGCAACCCCGTGAAGCTGTCACGTGTCGAGCGGGCCACCCTCCTGCGCCGCTGACGTGCACGGCGTCCTCGGCACGGCGCCGCGTCCCCTGCGCCGCAGCCGGTTCAGGGCCCTCGGCCCGAGGGCGCGCGCCTCACCCGCTCCGGCGACGTGGATCAGTCGACGTACGACGCGAGCGTGCCGCGGCGCCGGACGTCGAGTGTCGCGCAGTGGAACGAGCCGCCGAACGGCGCGTAGTGCAGCAGGTCGCACGGGATCGGCTCGAACCCCCACTTCTCGAGCGCCCGCAGCATGCCCGTGTGGTGCCGCTCCGCGATCACCCGTTTCTCGTCGATCATCAGCACGTTCATGCTGAGCCACTTGCCGCACATCGAGGTGATGCCGAGCAGGCGCTCGTCGATCGGGTCGGGCTCGGGGGCGATCAGGATGTCCCAGGAGCCGAGCACGTCGGGCAGGCGGTCGACGTCGACGTACTCGGGATTGACCAGGGCCTTGCCCGGCCCGAGCGGGACGAACGTCGTGTCGATGTGCATGGGCGTGCGGCAGCGGCTCTCGATCTCGTGAATGCGGTAGCCCGGTCCGAGGTGGCGGCGCAGCCATTCGATGCCCATGCGGTTGGTGACATTGCTGCGCGTGACGAACAGGTCGCGTCCCGCGCGCACGAAGTCCGCCGCGTCGAACACCGGCTCGAACTCGGTGAGGATGTGGCGCACGGGCTCGCCCGCCGCGGGGATACGGAAATCCGCCTCGAACAGCGCGTCGGTGAGCTGCGGTTTCGGAGCCGACGTCCAGCGCGCGCCGCGCCGGAAGTAGTCCTTGAGGATCTCGCGATAGGAGTGGGTCTCGAAATACCGGCAGGGCCAGGCCATCGGGGTCTCGATGATCTCGTCACCGATCACGAGCATGCTGTCGCGCGGACAGGTGTTGCAGAAACCGCGTGAGGACCAGTCGGGGGTGCCGAAGCGACGCCTGTGGTCGACCGCGTCCGGGCGCCTGACGGTGATGTCGAGGGACTCCAGGAGGGCGACGAAGCGGTCCAGTTCGTCCCGCGCCCGCTCGACCAGCACCCGTGGATACCTGAAACCGGCGGCGAGGCCCTGCAACCGCGCCGCCCAGGGCGGCATGTTGCAGGCCACGACCGGATGCTTGGAGGGGATCGTCGCGTCGTCCAGACGACCGACGATGATCTCCTCCAGCGGGTCCCACTCGTTGTGCGAACTGACCGGCGAAACGAGAGGTTCCGCAGCGCTGTCGGTGGTGACCGGTGCCGCCGACATCACACGCAGCCCGCAGCCCGCCGAGGGGCCTCGCCGACCGCCGACGGAGGACTTCCGGGCCTTCGCACCACTACCGCCATGCTCAACCGCTTTCGATCGCAGAGAACGCAGAGAACGCAGAAAACGCAGGACGCAGAAAACGCAGGACGCAGAAACGCGTGTCACCGGGCACAGCCGACGTCCCGTATCTCGATCACGTCACCATGGCGGGTATACACCAGCCAGCACCATTCACCGAACGCCACGGCGATGTCGGGGACGTGTGTCGTCCGGTCCTCGGCCACGGCCTCGATGAGCATCAGGATCTCCTTGTGCACATCCTCCGGGACGTCGAACAGCACGTCGGCGGCCCGTTGGATCATCTCGACTCTCATGTCTCACCCCGCGGGTGGCAGGAGCATCAGGGCAGGAGCCGAGGACTCCGCTCGGGTCGGTGGACGGCTCGACCGGAATCCCCGAACCACGATAAATCCGCTCGCGACGAACGTCACGACCGCCGCGGTGGCCGCGTCGGTCCGTCCGGCGGCGGTGGTACAGCAGTTCGGCCGCACGCCGGGCATCATCGCCCACGCGTCCGCACGACAGGGGCGGAACCAGGCTGGAGATCCCGGACTTCGGCGACGCACCGACGGGGGAGACCCGGACAGCACAGCTAGCCCAGCCGTACCCGCCCCACCACCGGCAGGTGGTCGCTGCCGGTCGCGTCCCGGGCCGACACCTCCGTCACCACGACGCCTCTGCCGAGGACCTGGTCGATCCGCGCCACCGGCAGTGAAGCCGGCCAGCTGAACGCGAACCCCGCGGCCGGGGCGGAGAGCCGGGAGGTGAGCGGTGCGAGCCCGCGATCCTGCACGGTGCCGTTGAGGTCGCCCACCACCAGGAGCCGGGCGGCCGGGTCCGCCGCGATCCGTGCCCCGAGCAGCGCGGCGCTCTCGTCGCGGGCCGACGACGCGAAGCCGCTCGCGCCGAGGCGGACCGACGGAAGGTGGACCACGTACACCGCCACCTCTCCCTCGGGCGCGCCGACCGTGGCCCGCAGGCCGCGCCGCCAGCCGTCCGGGAAGCCCGCGGGCCGGATGTCCACGGCCCGCACGTCCGAGAGGGGGTACGCGGACCAGAGCCCGACCGTGCCGTGGACCGCCCGGTGGGGGTGCGAGGCGGCCAGGACGTCCTCGTAGGCGGGCCGCGCCGCGGGCGTCAGCTCCTGGACGGCCACGAGGCCGGCGCGCGCGGCGCGGAGGGCCCGCGCGGTCCCGGCGGGGTCGGGGTTGTCGTCGGCCACGTTGTGCTGGACGACCGTCAGGTCGTACGGCTCCGAGGAGAACGGTGACCACAGTCCGCCGAACAGAACGAGCCAGGCGAGCGTCGGCGCCAGACAGGCGAGCAGCCCCGCCGTCGATCTCCTGAGCAGCGCCAGGCAGATGAGGAGCGGCACGACCACGCCCAGCCAGGGCAGGAACGTCTCCAGGGCGCTGCCGAGACGCCCGAGCCGGTTGGGCACGGCGGAGTGACAGGCCAGCAGACCGGTGACGCCGGCCGCGCACCCGGCGAGCCCGAACGCCCACCGCCGGTCTCGTGGGCGAGCAGCCACCCGGGCGGCAGGCCCGTGCGGAGCGTGCGGTCCTCGCGTGTGCAAGGTGGTCCCTTCCGGGGCGACGGTGACGTACGTCGACACGCGCCGGATGGCCGAAGCGGTTGCACCGCACCGCGACGTCCGCCCCGTTCTATTGTCATGGCGTCAACACAGGCCTAGCTTGTCGTGCACACGCCCGGCAGCTGACCGTGCCGGGTCGGGGGGGCGGGGGAATCGGGGGCCCCGGACAGATCATCACCGGCGGCGTCGCCGCTCTGTCGGCATGCCTCATTTCTCCCCTCCCTGCTCAGTGCGCCCCACGACCACCACCGAGCCAGGGAGACATGTCCGAATGAACCGTCGGTTGAGACACAGGACCAGCGGCTGGGCACTGACCGTGCTCACCGTGCTCGCCGTCAGCCTGGGCATACCCGCCCAGGCCACCGCCGCGCCGGCCCCCGGGGCCGCACCCGCGGCGGGGCAGGCCGAGAGGGCCGGCGACGTCCACGCCGTCCGGCAGAACGCCGACGGCACCACGTCCGTCAGCGTCTACCGTCCGGCGCCCGGGGTCACCGCCGACGCACTGGCCAAGAAGCTCAAGGCCAAGGGCGTGCGGGGGGTGCAGGCCCCCACGTCCGGTGACGTGACGGCACTCGCCCTGCCCTGCTCGTACGGCACGGCCCGCAGCCTGGAGTGCTCGCCCGTCCGCTGGGCGCACAACGGCTACGCCGACCCGCAGGTGTACTTCCTCGACCACACGTCCTCGGCCTGGCCGATGACCGCCGTGGTCCCGAAGTGGCACGAGTCGGTGGGCATCGACTCCTACTACCGCTGGTACACGGACGGCTGCCCGGGCGGCGGGCGGCACTGTGCCCACGTCCACAACAGCAACTACGGCAACACCGGCTGGACGGGGGTCACCAACTACCAGTACAACTCCGACCGTTACTTCGTCGACGGCAGCGTCTCCATGCAGCTGAACGACTACTACGGCGGAAGCGCGGCCGAGCACCGCAACACCGCCTGCCACGAGGCGGGCCACGTGCTCGGGCTGGGTCACGGCACCTCCACGTCGAGCTGCATGTACAGCTCCCGCACCTCGACCACCGTGCCGAACTCGGACGACTTCGCCCTGCTGCCGCGCATCTATCCCTGACATCCCCGGTCCGCGCTCCGCGCGATCAGCGGTGTGCGGCCCTCCCGCGCGCCGGGGCGGACGAGGTCCGCTCCGGCGCCGCGGACGCTCTCGCGGAACACGGTGGCCGGCCGGCTGCCGCCGGTCAGCTGCCGTCGATCAGTGCCTCGGCCAGCTCCGGGGAGAACGAGCCGGCCGCCGGGGAGTTCGCCGGGCACTGCGCCGAGTCGCCGTCCGAGTCACCGGGGTTCTTGATCCACAGCTGGTACTCCGCCCCGCCGGGGCTGCCGGCCCGGGAGGTCACACCGAGTCTGCGTCCGGCCGGGTTGCAGAACCCCACATGGCCGCTGTCGGGCGACCCCGGGACGACATGACCGCCGTTGCCGTTGCGGGAGGTGTCGACCACCCAACGGCTGGTCAGGCCGAAGTCGGCCTCGAGCCGGGCGGCGAGCCGCCGGGCGTAGTCGTCGGAGACGGCGGTGTCGTCGAAGTTGGACACGTTGACCGAGACCCCGCGGGCCATGGAGACACCGGAACGGTCGAGCAGGTACGCCATCTTCTCCAGGCCGATGCCCTGCGTGCCGCTGAGGTCCGGCCCCAGCGTCCAGGTGGCGTTGCCGGCGTCCAGGTACGTCCGCACGAACGCGCCCTGCTGCTGCAACTGCCGGGTGGCGTGCCGGAGCATGTCGAAGCGCTGCTCGGCGCCGCCGTTCATGCAGGCCTCGTCCGAGGCCTGGGCCACCGCGTCCGGTTCGAGTACGACGATCGCCGGGCGGCCCGCGACGCCCTGGGCGAACGCGTCGATCCACGCCTTGTACAGGTCCGGGGAGCCGGCACCGCCGGAGGAGGCGCCGCCGCAGTCCCGGCCGGGGATGTTGTAGGCGACCAGGACCGGCAGCCGGCCCTCGGCCGCGGCGGCGCCGACGTAGTCCGACACCTCGGCCCCGATCCCGGTCGTGGGGTCCCCGTCGGCGTCCCAGTCCCCGAACCACTTCACGGTGTTGTGGTCCCCGATGGAGGCCTTGATCCGCGCGGCGCGGGTGTCGTCGGAGTGGGTCCCGGCCCAGACCGCCGCGTTGTTGCCGGGATCGGTGTAGAAACCCTCGCGGGCGGTGGAGGTGGTCAGGGACACGTTGTCGAGGACGATGTCCGTCGCGGCCGGCTGCCCGCCGAGCTGGAAGGTGAGCGCCCCGGCCGTGGTGTCGATCCCGGAGGTGAACGTCCAGGAGAAGTGCTGCGAGGAGGGCGTCAGGCCGACGGTCCGGTCCAGTGTGGCCGTGTGGGGCGCGGCATCGAGCTGGGCGGTCGCGCGCATCGTCGCCGCGGTGGAGGCCCTGGCGTCGAAGGACAGCGTGTACCTGACGCCGGGACGCAGCCGCAGACCACCCTGTCCGACCATGGCGTCCCACGGGTTCGCGGTCCCGGCGTCGACGGTGGCCGCCAGCGCTCCGTCGGCGGCCGTCATGGTGGTGCCCGTCGACCACCAGCCGGTGGTGCCGGCGGCGAAGGTGCCGTTGTCCGCCAGCTCGCCGTAGACCGGCTGGGCGTCGGCCGCGGAGGCCGACGGGGTGGCGGACGCCAGGAGGGCGGCGACCAGGACGGGGGCGCCCACCGCCCGGAACAGTCCGGGTGTCGTGATCATGGGGAACGGCCCTTCGTCAGTCGTGTCGGTCGGCCGCGAACGGCACGGGGGTACACCCGAGTGAAGGCCCCCCTTTCACGGACCATGATCCCCTGACCGTCCGTCACGGCACCCCGGAAGAAGGTAGCTGTGACCTGTGCCATACCTCGGGCCGGCCGCCGCTCGGGGGAGCGCGTCCCGGCCGCGGGGTGTCGGCGGGGCGTACGGCGGGCACCGCTGTGAGCCCGGGGAAAAGACGGGCACCCGTCCGGTGACGAGGTGCCGGCCGGTGGGGCGCGGTGGACGGGAGTGAGGGTCACGTGACGGACGTCGACGTGTTCATGAATCGGCTGGACCCCGACATGTGCGTGGTCACGGCCGCGGTGGGCGAGGACCGGTCGGGATGCCTGGTCGGGTTCTCCTCGCAGTGCTCCATGCGCCCGGTGCGGTTCGTCGTGTGGCTGTCCAAGGTGAACCACACCTACCGGGTGGCCCGCGACGCGGACTGCCTCGCCGTCCATCTGCTGACCCGTGACCAGCACGAGCTGGCCGCCCTCTTCGGCGGGCGGACGGGCGACCGGGTCGACAAGTTCACGCGGGTCCGCTGGAGGCGGGGGCACGGCGGCGCGGTGGTCCTGGAGGACGCGGCCGCGTGGTTCGTCGGCACCGTCGAGCGGCGCGTCGACGGCGGCGACCACGTCGGCTTCGTCCTCGAACCCGTGCAGTGGGACGAGCGGGCCGACGGCCCCCTGCTGCGCCTCGGTGACGCCCTCGACATCAGCCCGGGGCACCCCGTGGACTGACACGGGCCCCCACCGGCCCGAGCCGCGGACACACCCGCGGCGCGGCCGCGCGGGAACCGGGCGGGACGACCCGTTCGGCGCAGTGGCAAAACGATCCACTGGGTGAACGGGCCGGTGTTCGATCAAACGCGGGTGCGCGGCGCGGCCATTCTGTGGCGGGAGTTCCCACGTCACCGGACAGTGGAGCCCCCACGTCACCGGACGGGGGAGTCGTCCCGGTCCGGAAACGTCCACCGGCAAGGAGTCCTGCTTTGCGTGTTCGCCCTATCCTGACCAGCGCCCTCGGTTCCGCCGCCCTCGTCCTCACGTCGCTGGGCGCGGCGACCGTCGCCGCCGGTCCCGCGGCCGCCGACCCGTGCGGTTACTACGAGACCAGCGCCGACGCCTTCTACAACCACTGCACCTCCGACGGCTCGCGCGTGGTCATCAAGGTCGAGGTCGCCTGGGGGCCCGACTACGAGCGGTGCGTCGGCCCGGGCAGGTCCTGGCTGGGCTCGGCCGAGAAGATCCAGGGCGCCTACTACGTCGGCCGGACCTGCTGACGGCCCCGGGCGGGTACGGCTCCCGCGCGGACGGGGGCCGTACCCGCCCGGGGAAGGCCGTCACATCGGGGGCCGCACCCGACCCCGGACGGCCGTCACAGGCCCGTCCCCAGCGTCTGGGTCGCGTAGGCGCACTCCGTGTAGATGTAGCCGGACTGGAGCTTGGCCGTGTCCGAGGCGGGCGAGGACGAGCTGGCGCCGTTCGGCTTGTGCAGGAAGTACGTGGTGCCGGGCGGCAGGCTGATGGTGCGCTCCGGGTAGTTCCTGCCGCTGCTGCAGGGTTCGAAGCTCGGCGAGAGCGTGTCGCTCAGGGAGTACGTCGTGCAGCTGCCGCAGGCCTTGAGGGTGAAGCTGCCGGTGACCGGGCCCGTGTAGAGCACGGTGATGTCGTCGGGGCTGTCGTTCTGCACCGTGACGGAGATGCTGCCGCCGGTCCGGGTCGTGGGCAGGCGCTTGCCGGCGGCCGGCACCGTCTGCGCGATCTCCGCCGCGATCGCGATCTTCTGGGCCCGGGCCCGGTTCTTGTTGTTCTTGTTCGCCTTGACGAACTCGTTCATGGTCGTCCGCGCGGCCTCGAACTCGCCGTCCTGGTACTGGTCCACGCCGCACAGGTAGGTGCCCGAGTCGGCGTTGGCGTTGGCCTGCCGGACGTTCTTGGTGAGACCGTCCTCGATGCCCGCCTCCTCGCCCGGCAGGTCGTCGATCTGGGAGCCGAGACTGCGCAGCCGGTCGACCGCCGTGCAGGGGTCGTCGCCCTGGATGTCCTTCGCCGCCCGGGTGACGGCGGCGCCCACCGCCGGCTCGACCTTCGCGGCCTGCTCGGACTTGGGGAAGGTGGTCAGCAGGTCGTCGAAGTTCGACGTCCAGGCGGAGCCGCCGGCCGTGAGGCCCTTCGCCCCGCACTCGTACAGGGAGGTGGCCAGGCGCTCGTCGGGCCAGTCCGCCAGCTCCCCGAGGTCCGTGCTGGGCATGTTCTTCGGGACCGTGCGCAGATAGGTCAGCGGCTGTACGGCCCCGCAGTGGTCGCCCTGCGCGTAGGTGGCGCCGACGGTCGAGTAGAAGGTCTTCATCCGGGCGGGCACCCGCTCGGCCGCGCGGGAGCCGGGGTGGTCGGCGCTCAGGTTCTCGTAGAGGTCCAGCGCCTCGCTGTAGCCGTCCTTGCCGACGCCGAACGCCTGCTCGCCGGATCTCGCCACCAGACGGTCGGCCCGCTCCAGCCGGTCGAGCAGCATCTGCTGCACCGCCTCGTCGCGCGCGTCGTCGTAGAGCACGACGCCCCCGGCCGGTACGGCGAGCAGCGCGAGGCCCACCACCAGCGCGAGCGGCGCGCGGCCGGGCCACACCGGACGGGCGCGCAGGCCCACCCGCGCGCCGTGCGCCGCCACCGCGGCGAGGAACACGACGTAGACGACGAGGGCGAACACCGGCACGCCGTCCGGGTCGGCCGGCAGCGCCACGAGCAGCAGCGCGGCCGTGGCGATCCAGCACAGCAGCATGAGGCCCCGGCGACGCACGAACGCGTATCCCAGGCCGAGTCCGCCGAGGTTGAGGACCGCCACCGCCACGGCCCGCGCACCGTCCGCCGGAGCGGGCGGCGGAGCGGGCGGCGGAGCCGGCGGCATCGGTGGAATGAGGAAGTCCCGGTCGTGCATGCCGTACCCATCGCCGGACATGGCTGGCCCCCCGTCAACTGCGCCCGCGCATCGCTGATTTGTCAGTCTACGGGCGGGGGCTGACAGTCGAACAGTGCGGCGGGGATGTGAGTGGCCGCCTTCCGTGCGGGTGGGTGACGCCGGTGCGGGAAGGGGGGGCGACAAGGGGCTAGTAAATGAAAATGATTATCGATAGCTTGTTGGTGCGCGCGGCCCGGCCCCCTCCCGTCCGAGGGAGCGTCGTGCTGCCCGCCGCCTGAACCCATGTCACGAAAAGGGGAGTTGTGGCTCATCTGCTGATGGTCGAGAGCTGGGTCGGGTCGATGAGCAGGCTGCTGCCACGGGCGATCCGGGAGGGCGGACACGAGTTCACGTTCCTCACCCGCGACCTCCACCACTACCTGCGCTCGGCCCCCGAGGGAGTCGCGCATCCGCTGCTCGGCGCCCGCCATGTGATCACGGCGGACACCAACGACGTCGAGGCCCTGCTCCCCGAGGTCGAGCGGCTGCACGCGGTGCTCGGCTTCGACGGTGTGCTCACCTCCTGCGACTACTACCTGCCGACGGTGGCACGCATCGCCGGTCGCCTCGGCCTGCCGGGGCCGGGCCCCGAGGCGGTCGGGAACGCCTGCCGCAAGGACGCCACCCGCCGCGTCCTCGCCGACGCCGGCCTGCCCGGCCCGCGCTTCGCCCTGCACGAGGAGTGGGCGGACCTCGCGCGGGCCGCACGGGAGATCGGCTATCCGCTGGTAGTCAAGCCCGTCGACCTGTGCGCCGGCATGTACGTCCGCCGGGTGGACGACGAGGCCCAGCTCGCCGAGGCGGTCAAGTCGCTGGCGGACTTCCCGGTCAACGCCCGTGGACAGCTGCGCGACCCCGCCGTCCTGCTCGAGGAACTGCTGGACGGCCCCGAGGTGAGCGTCGAGACCGTGTCGCACGCGGGCACGGTCCATGTGGTCGGCGTGACCGACAAGAGCGTCGGCGGAGCACCCGCCTTCGTCGAGACCGGCCACATGTTCCCCGCCGCCCTGACGCCCGCCGACACCGAGGCCGCCGAACGCACCGCCCGGGCCGCGCTCGAGGCGCTCGCCCTGACCGACGGGGTCGTGGCGCACACGGAGATCAAACTGACCTCCGCCGGACCGCGCGTCGTCGAGGTCAACCCCCGGCCCGCCGGGAACCGCATCACCGAACTCGTCCGCCATGTCACCGGCGTCGACCTCGCCGCCGCCTTCGTCGACGTCGCCCTGGGCCGCGCTCCCGGTCTGCGGCGCACGGACACCGGGCTGCGCAGCGCCGCCATCGGCTTCCTCGTGCCGGACCGCCCGGGCACCCTCGGCGCGCTCGACGCCGCTCCGGTCGCGGAGCAAGAAGGCGTGCTGGAGGTCCTGTTCGCCGAGCCGGGCCGGGCCGTGCGGGCGGCGGGCAGCAACAACGAGTACCTGGGTCACGTCATGGCCGGCGACCCCGACGGGCTCGGCGCCCGCGACCGCGTCGAGGCCCTGCTGTCCTCGATACGGGCGGAGCTGGTGATCCGATGACCGTCCTCACCCCCGCCCACCCGTCGTACGACGCTCTCGTGGACCGCGTCCGCGCGGGCGCCCTCGGCCCCGACCCGGCCACGCAGCGGATCACCGTCGCCTTCACCACCCGCCAGGCCGTGCGCCACGAGGGGCGCGGCACCGGCTACCGCAACGAGGTCCTCAGCCTGCGCCTCGCCGAGGCCGTCGGCTCCTGCGCCGTCGAGCCGGGCGAGCTGCCCGACAGCGCGCTCGACGACTGCGTCGGCGCCGACGTGGCCCGGCTCCTGGAGCATCCCCTGCCACCGGTGCGGGTGGCCGCCCTCGACGCCTACCTCATGCACGTCACGCCGCACGGCCCGAGCGTCGGCGCCCAGGAGGTCGCGCTGCCCGCCGGGTCGTCGCTGGAGAAGTCCCGCGCCCGTGCGCGGGCCGTCGTCGAGCTGCTCGACCTGCCGGCCGGGGCCACGGTGCTCGTGGTCGGCGTCGTCAACTCCCTCCTGGGGGAGCTGCGTTCACGCCGGATCGGCTACGTCCCGTGCGACCTCAAGGGCGGGGCGACCGAGTGGGGCGAACCGGTCGTCGCCGACGCGCTCGCCGCCGCCGACCGCTGCGACGCACTCCTCGTCTCGGGCATGACCCTGGGCAACGGCACCTTCGAACCCCTGCGCCGGCACGCCCTCGCGCAGGGCAAGCAGCTGGTGGTGTTCGCCCAGACCGGCAGTGCCGTCCTGCCCCGCTTCCTCGGGCACGGAGTGAGCGCGGTCTGTGCGGAGCCCTACCCCTTCTTCTGGCTCGACGGCGGGCCCGGGGTCGTCCACCGGTACCGGTGTCCCGGAGGCGGACGATGACCGTCACCGCCGTGCGCCCCCTCGCCCGCCCGGAGTTGCTCGCGCTGCTCGGCCGGACACCCGTCGTGCGGATCACCGCCGGTCTGCCCGCCGCCCACCCCGGTTTCTGGGCCAAGCTCGAAGGGCTCGCGGCCGGGGGCATGAAGGCGCGGGCCGCCGTGTCGATGCTGGTGGGCGCGCGCGAGCGCGGCGAACTGCGGCCCGGCGACCCGGTGGTGGAGTCCACCTCCGGCACGCTCGGCGTCGGCCTCGCCTTCGCGGGCCAGGCGCTGGGGCATCCCGTCGTGCTGGTCGGTGACCGCGAACTGGAGCCGTCCATGCGGCAGTTGCTGCGTGCCCACGGGGTCCGTCTGGAGATCGTCGACCGCCCGGCGGCCGAGGGCGGCTGGCAGGCCGCCCGCCTCTCCCGGCTGCGGGACCTCCTCGCCGAACTGCCCGGCGCCTACTGGCCCGACCAGTACAACAACCCGGACAACACCGCCGGCTACGCCTCCCTCGCCGCCGAACTCACCGCCCAGCTCGACCACCTGGACGTCCTGGTGTGCAGTGTGGGCACCGGCGGTCACAGCGCGGGCGTCATCGCTCCCCTGCGCAGGCGCTGGCCCGCCCTGCGCCTCATCGGCGTCGACGCCACCGGCTCCACGATCTTCGGCCAGCCCGCCCGCCCCCGCCTGATGCGCGGCCTCGGCTCCAGCATCCATCCGCGCAACGTCGCCTACGACGCCTTCGACGAGGTCCACTGGATCGGCCCGGCCGAGGCCGTGGACAGCTGCCGCAGACTGGCCCGCTCCAGCTTCGTCACCGGCGGCTGGAGCACCGGGGCGGCCGCCCGAGTCGCCGCCTGGGCGGCCCGCGTCCACCCGGGGGCCGTCGTCGCCACCGTCTTCCCCGACGGCCCGCACCGCTACCTCGGCACCGTCTACGACGACGACTTCACCACCGCCCACGGCCTCGACCCCGCCGCCGCGGCCACCCGGCCCGTCGAGATCCCGCACCCGAGCGCGGCGGAGGCGACCGGCTGGGCGCGCTGCACCCGGGTCGCCGACCCGCTCGAGAGCCCGTCTCCCCTCAGGAACCACCTGAGCCCCCCGTCCAGGAAAGGCCACCGGTGAAGGCCCGACTGCGCACCGTACGACTCGACCTCGCCGAACCGCTGCGCATCTCCCGCTCCACCATGACCGCCCGCGACGCCGTCTGGCTGACCGTCACGCACGACGGACTGCACGGCCACGGCGAAGCCGTCACCAGCACGTACTACGGCCTCGACGCCGGCACGCTCGTACGGTTCCTGACCGCCGTCGACCTGAGCCGGTTCGCCGACCCGGAGAGCGCCCTGGAGGCGCTGGGGGAGCGGCAGCCGACCGCCCCCGGCACCCCGCCGGCCGTGACCGCGGCCGTCGAGGCCGCCCTCCTCGACCTGGTCGGCAAGCGCGCGGGTCTCCCCGTCCACCGGCTCCTCGGCGCGGCCGCGCCACCCGTGGCCGCCACCGCCCGCACCATCGGCATCACCCCGCCCGCACACGCGGCGGCCGAGGCCCGCCGCCTCGCCGCGCGCGGCTTCCAGGTCCTCAAGGTCAAGGCGGGCGGCCCCGACCCCGAGGACGACGTGGAGCGCGTACGGGTCGTCCGGGACGCGGCGCCCGGTGTCCGGCTGCTCCTCGACCCCAACGGGGCGTGGACCGCGCGGCAGGCCGAGGCCCTGCTGCCGCGGTTCGCCGACCTCGGCGTCGAGGCCGTCGAGCAGCCCCTGGCCCCCGGCGACCCGGAGGCGCTGGGAGCCCTCGCCGAGCGCGCGCCGCTGCCCGTCATCGCCGACGAGGACGCCGTCGGCCTCGAGGACGCCCGCCGGCTGGCCGGACGCGTCCAGGGCGTCAACGTCAAGCTCGCCAAGTGCGGCGGGGTCCACGCCGCCCTGCGCATCGCCGAGACGATCGAGGGCAGCGGCACCGAGTTGATGCTGGGCTGCCTCACCGCCAGCACCCTCGGACTCGCCCCCGCCGTCCACCTCGCCGGCCGCGCCCGCTGGACCGACCTCGACGGCCACCTGCTGCTCGCCCGTGACCCGTGGACCGGCATCGGCGGCACCGACGGTCTCGTCCGCGCGAGCGGCCGCCCGGGCCTGGGAGTCGAGGAGGTGGGGGTGCGTGAAGACGTGGCGTGAGACGCGCAGCTTCCCGCTCGCCGTCCAGCTCCTGCTGGTCAACCAGCTCGGCGTCAACACCGGCTTCTACCTCCTCGTCCCCCACCTCGCCACCCACCTCGGCGAGAACCTGGGCCTCTCCGCGGTCGTCGTCGGCATCGTCCTCGGCGTGCGCAACCTCAGCCAGCAGGGCCTGTTCATCATCGGCGGGTCCGCCGCCGACCGGCTCGGGGCGCGGGGCGTCATCATCGCCGGGTGCGCCCTGCGCACGGCCGGGTTCGCGCTGTTCGCGCTCGGCGACGGGCTGCCGGTGCTGCTCGCCGCGTCCGTGCTCAGCGGGCTGGCGGGGGCGCTGTTCAACCCGGCCGTGCGGGCCTACCTCGCGCGGGAGGCGGGGGAGCGCAAGGCGGAGGCGTTCGCCCTGTTCAACGTGTTCGCCACCACCGGCGCGCTGATCGGCCCGCTGCTCGGCAGCGCGCTGCTGCTGGTCGACTTCCGTACCTCCGCGCTCACCGCCGCCGGGATCTTCGCGGTGCTCACGGTGGCGCAGGCCCTGGTCCTGCCCGTGCGCGCGGTGGAGCCGGCCGCGACGAGCGTGCTCGCCGACTGGCGGGAGGTGCTCGGCAACCGGGCCTTCCTCGGCTTCGCCCTCGCCATGGTCGGCATGTTCACCCTGGAGAACCAGCTCTACCTGCTGCTGCCCGACGGCGCCCGGCGGGCGACCGGCTGGGACGGCGCGGCCGGACTCGTCTTCCTCGTGGGCACCCTCGCCAACCTGGCCTTCCAGTTGCGCATCACCCGGTCCCTCAAGGCGCGCGGCAGCCGCCCCCGGTGGATCGCGGCGGGCCTGGCTCTCATGGGCCTGGCGTTCCTGCCCCCGGCGACGGTGGCGGGCTCGGCGTCCGAGGGCCGGCTCGACCTCGTCCCCGTCCTGCTGGGCGCCCTGCTGCTGCACCTCGGTGTCATGGTCGCCTCGCCCTTCGTCATGGAGCTGATCCCCGGCTTCGGCCGCCCCGGGCTGACCGGCACCTGCTTCGGCATCTTCTACGTCGTCTCGGGCGTCGCCGCCGCCGTCGGCAACGCGCTCGTGGGGTGGGCCATGGACACCGGCGAGCGCGGCGACGCCGGATGGCTGCCGTGGGTGTGCTGTGCGCTGCTCGGGCCGGCGTCGGCCGGCGGGGTGCTGTGGCTGCACCGGCGCGGGGCCCTGCCCGGCAGCCCGGTCCAGGCCGCCGCCGCGCCGGCCGAGGACAGGAGCGCCGCGTGACGACCGACGGCCCGCCCACCGGGAACCTGCTCACCGACAACCCCGCCCTGTACGAGGCCCGCTTCCCCGACCCCGGGCGTCTCGCCGGGCGCTGGGCCGAGGACTGCCTGCGCCGCCACGGCGCCGGACCGCGCGTCCTGGACCTGGGCTGCGGCACCGGCCGCGACGCCGCCCACCTGCACACCGTGGGCCGTACGGTCACCGGCGCCGACCTGTCCGAGGCGATGCTCGCGCACGCCCGCGCCCACCACCCCGGACCGCGGTACGTCTGGGCCGACCTGCACGGTTTCGACCTGGGCCGGGCCGCGTTCGACGCCGTGCTCTGCCTGGACAGCTCCCTGCTGTACTGCCACACCAACGCCCAGCTCGACGGCTTCCTCGCCTCCTGCCGCCGCGCCCTCGCACCGGGTGGGCTGCTCGTCGCCGAGATGCGCAACGGCGCCTACTTCCTGGGCCGTACGGACCTGCTCGACACCCCGACCGTCGACACCTTCGACCGGCAGGGCGTCCACTACCGCTCCGCCACCACCCTGTCCGTCGACCGCACCGCCCAACTCCTGCGCCGGATCCGCGTGTGGACGTCCGACGACGGCGCACCGCCCGTCGAACAGCACTCCGCGTGGCGGCTGTTGTTCCCGCAGGAACTGCGGCACTTCCTCGCCGCGCACGGCTTCGAGGTCCTCGACCTCCACGACGGCCCCGGCCCGCGCACCGAACCCGCCTGGCGGGAGGGCGAGCCGCCCGGAGCGACGACCGACGGCGACCGGCTGCACCTCGTGGCCCGACTGCGCCCCGCCACCACCCCCTGACCCACCTCACTCACCCCAAGGACGGTCATGTACGACGAACGTTTCCCCGGCCTGCGTCGCCGCGGTTTCCTCGCCGCCGGTACCGGCGCCGCCGCCCTCGCCCTCGTCGGCTGCGGGAGCGGCGGCACAGCCGGCGACGGCAAGGCCGGCGACGGCAGACCCAGGAAGGGCGGACGACTGCGGGCCGCCTTCGCCGGCGGCGGCGCGAGCGAGACCCTCGACCCGCACCTGGCCAACCTGTTCGCCGACGTGGCCCGCGCCAAGGCCCAGTACGACAAGCTCGCCGACTACGGCGCCGACCTGTCCGCGCAGCCCCGCCTCGCCGCGACCTGGGAGCCCGGCAGGACGCTGGACCGCTGGCAGGTCACGCTGCGCCGGGCCACCTTCCACGACGGCAGGCCCGTCACCGCCAGGGACGTCCTCTACAGCTACCGCCGCATCGCCGACCCGAAGCAGGCCTTCCGCGCCAGGGCGTCCCTGGAACCCATCGACCTCGACGCCAGCCGCGCCACCGGCGAGCGCGGCATCGAGTTCGTCCTGAAGCGGCCGACCGCCGAATTCCCCAACGTCCTCGCCGCGTTCGGCGCGTACATCGTCCCGGAGAACGCGGGGGAGACGCACGACTTCGACAAGGACCCCGTCGGCTCCGGCCCCTTCCGCTTCGTCTCCTTCACGCCCGGCCGCTCGGCCGTCTTCCGCCGCTACGACGACTACTGGGAGGGCGCCCCGCACCTGGACGAGTTGGAGTTCGTCGTCGCCAACGAGGAGTCCGCGCGCGTCAACGCCCTCCTCGGCGGACAGGTCGAGTACGCCCACGAGCTCAACCCCACCACCGCCCGCGCCCACGAGGGCGGGGGCCGGATCGAGATCGTCCGCCTCCGCAACAGCGCCATGCAGGCGTTCTGCATGAAGACCGACCGGGCCCCCTTCGACGACCGGCGGGTGCGCGAGGCGTTCTTCCTGATCGCCGACCGGAAGGAACTCGTCGACGGCGCCCTGTCCGGCGCGGGCGTGGTCGGCAACGACCTGTTCGGAAAGGGCTACGAGTACTACGCCGACAGCCTCCCGCAGCGCGAACGGGACCTCGACAAGGCCCGCGCCCTGCTCAAGCAGGCCGGCGCCGAGAAACTGCGGGTCACGCTCGACACCTCCGCCGTCGCCGCCGGCTTCACCGAGGCCGCCGGCATCTTCCGCGACCAGGCCGCCGAGGCGGGCGTCACCGTCGACGTGAGGATGGGCAGCAAGGACTCCTACTGGAGCGACATCCTCGACAACGGCAGCCTGTGCTGCTACCGCTCCGGCGCCATGCCCATCGAGGCCCACATCTCCCAGCGGTTGCTGACCGACTCCACCACCAACGCCACCAAGTGGAAGCACCCGGACTTCGACGCCCTCTACCGGCAGGCCCAGTCCACCGCCGACAAAGCCGAACGGGCCGCCGTGTACGAGCGGATGCAGCGCCGCCTGCACACCGAGGGCGGCTTCCTCATCTGGGGATTCGCCGACTGGATCCTCGGAACGGCCCGCACCGTGAGGGGGGTCGGGAGCGAGGCACCCGCCAACACCCTCGACTGGGCCCGCTTCGACAAGGTATGGCTCGCGTGAGCGTGAGCGGGCTGCGCTCCTTCGTCGCCCGGCGGCTGCTCCTCGGCGCTCTGCAGACCGTGGCCGTGGTGCTGCTGGTCTTCGCGCTCACCGAGGCGCTGCCGGGCGACGCCGCCGTCGCCCTCGCCGGCGACCAGCCCGACCCCGCGCGGATCGCCGCGATCCGCGAGGCGATGGACCTGGACCGTCCGGCGTTCGAGCGGCTCGCGGACTGGGCGGCGGGCCTGCCGCACGGCGACTTCGGCACGTCCCTGACCTCCGGCCGCCCGGTGAGCCGGTACCTCGCCGACGGCTTCGGCCCGACCCTGCTGCTGGCCGCGCTCACCCTGGCCCTGCTGGTCCCGCTCGGCTTCGGGCTCGGCGTCCTCGCCGCCCGCCACGAGGGGCGGTTCGTCGACCGCCTGGTCAGTTCCGTCACGCTCGCCGTGTACGCGGTCCCCGAGTTCGCCCTCGGGGTCCTGGTGGTGACGGTCTTCGCACTGGAGCTGGCCTGGCTGCCGCCGACCGCCGTCGGCTACGGCACCGACCTGCTGGGCCACCCGGCCGCGCTCGTCCTGCCCGTCCTCGTCCTGCTGTCCCGGCCGGTCTGCTCACTGAGCCGCCTGGTCCGTGCCGGCATGGTCGACGCCCTCGCCTCGCCGTACGCGGCCCACGCCCGCCGCTACGGCGTCCCCGGCGCCCGGGTCCGCTACGCCCACGCCCTGCCCAACGCCCTCGCCCCGGCCGTCCAGCAGCTCGCCCGTACCGTCGACTGGCTGCTGTGCGGGGTCGTCGTCGTGGAGGCCCTGTTCGTGATCCCGGGACTCGGCACCGTCCTGCTCAACGCCGTCGCCGAACGCGATGTACCGGTCGTGCAGGGACTCGCGGTGGTGTTCGGCGTGCTGACCGTCGTCCTCAACCTCGGAGCGGACCTGGTGGCGCACCGGCTGGCACCCCGGGCGGCGGTGGCAGCGTGACCCGGCGCCGCTTCGCCCTGGGCCTGGCCGTCGTCGGCCTGCCCCTCGTACTGGCCCTCCTGGGCCCGCTGTTCGCCGGGGACCCCGGCCCCCGGGCCGCCTCCTTCATCCTCGGCGACGGACACCCGCTCGGCACCGACTTCGTGGGCCGGGACGTCCGGCACCAGGTGCTGCACGGCGGACGCACCGTCGTCGTCACCGCGCTCGCCGCGACCGCGCTCGCCTACCTGGTCGCCGTCCCGGTCGGCCTCGTCGGCGCGCTCACCCACGTACGGTGGCTGGAGGAGATGCTGATGCGGCCGCTGGACGTGCTGCTCGCCGTACCCTCGCTGCTGCTGATCCTGCTGGTGGCCTCCGTGTTCTCACCGGGTGCCGTGGGGCTCGCGCTGCTCGTCGCACTGGTGAACGTGCCCGACGCGGCGCGTATCGTCCGGGCGGCGGCGGGCGAGGCGGCCGCGCGCCCGGCGGTCGAGGCGCTGCGCATGCAGGGCGAGAGCCGGTGGCGGATCTCCGTCGGCTACGTCGGCCGGTCCGCCCTGCGCACCCTCGCCGCGGACGCAGGCATCCGGCTGACCGGCGTGCTGTACCTGGTGTCGACGGCCGCGTTCCTCGGGGTCGGCGTCGCGCCGGACGCCGCGGACTGGGCGGTCATGGTCGACCGCAACCGCACCGGCCTGCTGGTGCAGCCCTGGGCGGTCGTGGTGCCCGCCCTGCTGATCGTGGCGCTGACCACGGGCACCAACCTGCTCTTCGACGCGGCGCTCGAGAAGCCGCCTCGGACCCGGCCGAAGACGTCACAGAGGAAGAGGGGGCCACGTTCGTGAGCCACGGGAGGGGCCCGGTCGCCGAGCTGCGCGACCTCCGCGTCGAGATCGACGGCCGTGCGATCGTCGACGGCGTGCGCCTGCGCGTCCTGCCCGGCACGGTGCACGCCCTGGTCGGTGCCTCCGGCTGTGGCAAGACCACGACGGGACTGGCGCTGCTGGGGGAGTACCCGCCCGGCGCCCGGGTCACCGGCGAGGTGTACCGGACGACCGACGGCCCGGTGGGCTACGTGCCCCAGCACCCCGCCGCCGTCCTCAACCCGGCCCGCCGCGTCGGCGCGCTGCTGCACGACATCGCCCGCCTCCAGGTCCGCGGACTTCCCCGCGCCGAACGCCGTACGGCGGCCCGCGAGCGGGTCCTGCGGGCGCTCGCCGACGCCCAACTCGCCGACGGCGAGACACTGCTGCGGCGCCACCCGCATCAGCTCTCCGGCGGACAGCAGCAACGCGTCGTCCTCGCCCAGGCGCTGCTGCTCGGCGCCCGGGTCATCGTCGCCGACGAACCCACCACCGGCCAGGACGCGTTGACCAAGAGCCGGATTGTCGACCAGCTGGCGGCGGTCGCGGCCCGCGGGATCGCGGTCGTCCTGCTCAGCCACGACCTCGACGTGGTCCGCGCCCTCGCCGACGACGTCCTCGTCATGCGGGCGGGCCGGGTGGTGGAGTCGGGACCGGCCGAGCGGCTGTGGCGCGCGCCCCGCCACGAGTGGACCCGCACGCTCCTCGACGCCCGGCGACCACCCACCGACGCCGGGCCGGCCCCGGACCCCGACCGCCCCGCCCTGCGGGTCCGCGGCCTCACCGCCCGCCACCACGGCGCCGTGGCGCTGCGCGTGCCCGAGCTCGATCTGCACCCGGGCACCTCCCTGGCCGTCGTCGGCCGCTCGGGCAGCGGCAAGACCACCCTGGCCCGCTGCCTGGCCGGCCTGCACCGCGACCACGACGGTGAGATCGTCCTCGACGACACCCCGCTGCCGCGCAGCCTGCGCCACCGCACGCGGGCCCAACTGGCCGCCGTGCAGTACGTGTTCCAGGACGTGCGCGCCGCCTTCGACGACCACCGCCCGGTCCTCGACCAGGTCGCCCGCACCGCCGTACGCCTGCGCGGCACGGACCCGGTGGCCGCCCGCGAGGAGGCCCTGGCCACTTTGGCCCGGCTGGGCCTTCCGCCCGGCCCGTCCCACCGCCTCCCGTCCCGGCTCTCCGGCGGCGAACTCCAGCGCGCGGCCCTCGCCCGCGCCCTGCTCGCCCACCCCCGGGTCCTCCTCTGCGACGAGATCACCTCCGGGCTCGACACGGTCACCCGGCGCGCCCTCCTCGGCCTCCTCGCCGGACTGCTGCGCGACCGCGACGACCTGTCCCTCGTCCTCGTCACCCACGACCTGGACACCGCGCGCCTGGCCGACCGCATCGCCGTCCTGGACGCGGGCGAACTGGTGGAGCAGGGCCCCGCGCGCCGTGTGCTGACGGAGCCCCGGCACCCCTTCACCGTCTCGCTCAGGGAGACGACGGCCCGCCTGGAGACGGGATCACCGCCCTGAACGGCCCGGGGCAGCGCGCGCAACCAGCTGGTCGATGACGGGCTGCGGCCCGTCGGCTTCGCCGAGTACGTCGCGTCGTCCGACTTCGCGGTCGACGTGGCGGAGAACTGGCAGTCGGAGTACCTGCAGTTCTCGCTCTACATCGGTGCGACCGTCTGGCTGCTGCAGCGGGGTTCCCAAGTCCAAGGAGCCGGGCACCTCCGGCACCGAGTCCGACCGGGACCAGTTGGTCGGCGACCACGCCAGGGAGAGCTCGCCCAGGTGGGCCGCGGCCCCCGGATGGCGGCGCACCGTGTACTCGAACTCCCTGCTGAACTGCTCGCCGTCGCCTCGATGGCGGTGCTCTCGATCTACCTGCGGCAGCGGGGCTCGCCGGAGTCCAAGCCGGTCGGTTCCGCGCACAGCGCCACCGGTGTCGAGGGCTGACGGCCGGTCCGGAGCTCTCAGCGCGGGACGCCGACGGTGTCCCGGTGTCCGCTCCATGCCTCGGCCCGCAGCCGCGGGTCGTACAGGACGTCCACCGCGGTGCACGCCAGGGCCTCGGTGGCGGCCGTCAGGACCCGCCGGGCACGGTCGGAGGCCGCCGCCGCGGCGAACTCGGGCGTGTGGTCCGAGCCGTCCTCGTCCATGATCGCGACGAAGGGGTGGATGGCCGGCACCCGGGCACTGACGTTGCCGATGTCCGACGAGCCGAGGTACACACCGGGCGCGGGCGGGGTGAGCGTGATGCCGGCGCGGCCCAGATGCGTGGCGAAGCGTCCGGAGAGCACCGCGCTGTCGCGGAAGTGCTCGTAGCGGACCGTGGCGCGCTCGACGGCGCACGTGGTGCCGGTGGCCTGCGCCACCCCCGCGGCGGCGGAGCGCAGCTGCCCGGCCAGGTCGTCCAGCGCCTCCGTGGTCGCCGCGCGCAGACCGAACAGGCCCTCCGCGTACTCGGGGACGATGTTCGTGGCCTTGCCGCCGTGCGTGACGATGCCCTGGACGTGAGAGGCCTCCGGCAGGCGCCGGCCTAGCGCGGCCAGGACGTTGAACAGCTCGATCAGGGCCGCGAGCGCGTCGACGCCCTCCGTGGGGTTGCCCGTCGGATGGGCGGCACGGCCGTGGAAACCGACCCGGTACTGCTCCTGCGCCGTCAGCGGCGCCCGCGCCCAGTCGTACACCCCCGGATGGAACATGAGCGCGGCGTCCACGTCGTCGAAGACGCCCGCCTCCACCTCCAGCGCCTTGCCCCCGCCGCCCTCCTCGGCCGGGCTGCCCACGGCCAGCACCGACCCGGCACCCGGCTCCAGCACCGCGCCCGCGGCGAGCGCCGCGCCGAGACCCGCGGCGGCGATCAGGTTGTGCCCGCAGGCGTGTCCCAGGCCGGGCAGGGCGTCGTACTCCAGCAGCAGTGCCACCGTGGGCCGCCCCTCGCCACGGCGCGCGGTGAAGGCGGTCGGCATTCCCGCCACGTCCTGGCGCACCTCGAACCCCGCCCGGCGCAGCTCACCCGTCAGGAGCGTGGCCGCCCGCCGCTCGGCGAAGGCGTACTCGGGGTCGGCGTGCAGCACCGACGCGATCTCCCAGAGCGCGTCGGCCCGGTCCGTCACCTCCTCGTGGAGGCGACGGTACGTGGCGTCTGGGGTGGGGGACACACGAGCCTCCCGGGCGTCGGCGGACCTGCCTTGCGTGACACCGGGTTCCACCGGGAGCCGCGGCGACACGCGCGGGTGCCGGGGATCAGCCGTCGGCCGGTACCGGGGGAGCGGCGGGCGCCGCCGCCAGGGCGGCCAGTTCCTCCGGGCTGCGCGGCCCCTCGCCCGACTCCGTCAACAGGCCCTGCGCACGCAGCAGCTGGGCGGCGGCGATGCCCCAGGGCAGCCGGAGGCCGGCCTGCCGGAGCAGGTCGGTGCGGGCCAGGGTCGTGACCGCGGGGCCCGTGTGCACGCCCGAGGGGGTGAGGAGGGCCGCGTCGTCGGCCCAGCGCAGGGCGAGATCGACGTCGTGGGTGGCCATCACGACCGTGGTGCCGGACGCGCGCAGGGCACCGAGGGTGGCGAGGAGACGTTCCTGGCCGTCGGGGTCGAGTCCGGCGGTGGGTTCGTCGAGGATCAGCACCCGCGGCCGCATCGCCACGGCGCCCGCGATCGCGGTCCGCTTGCGCTGGCCGTAGGAGAGGAGGTGGGTGGGGCGGTCGGCGAGGGCGGTGATGTTCAGGGCGGCCAGCGCCTCCGCCACCCGGGCCCGCACCTCGGCGTCGGGCAGGCCGAGGTTCAGCGGCCCGAACGACACGTCCTGCGCGACGGACGCGGCGAACAGCTGGTCGTCCGGGTCCTGCACCACGAGCTGCACGGTCGTCCGCAGCCGGGTCAGCCCCTCGCGGTCGTACGCCACCGGGCGCCCCTCGACCGTCAGTTCGCCGGTGCGCGGGCGCAGTCCGCCGCTGAGCAGCCGCATCAGGGTCGTCTTGCCGGTGCCGTTGCGGCCGAGCAGGGCGAGCGCGCGGCCCTCGCGGATCCCGAAGTCGAGGTCGTCGAGCACGGTCGGACCGTCCTCGTAGGCGAAGGAGGCGCCTCGCAGGGCGACCAGCTCGCTCATGACAGGGGCCTTTCCAGTACGAAGGTGAGGGCGGCCAGGGCCACCAGGAGCCCGGCGGCGGCCGCCGTGAAGCGGGCGGAGACGCGGGCCTCGGGCACCAGCACGCGCAGGGTGCCGTCGTAGCCGCGCCCGGCGAGGCCGGCCTGCAACCGCGCCGCCCGGTCGAAGGCCCGCACGAACGCGGTGGCCCCGAGGCCGGCCAGGGAACGCCATTCGGCCGCCCGGGAGGTGTGCCCGAGCCGGGCCGCCTGCGCCTCCCGGATCCGGCGCACGGAGTCCAGCAGCAGGAAGCTCATCCGGTACGTCACCAGGGCGACGTCGACGACCGGCGCGGGCACACCGGCCCGCACCAGCCGCGGCAGCAGGTCGGACATCGGAGTGGTGAACGCGAACAGCAGCACGCCCAGGGAGGCGGCCGAGGAGCGCAGCATCAACTCCCCGGCGCGCACCGCCCCGCCGTCGGCCAGGCTCACGAAGCCGCCGGGACCGCCCACCTGGACCAGCAGCGTCACCGCGCCCGTCGCGCAGAAGCCCAGCGGCACCCGGTAGGCGCGCCACAGCCGGCGGGCCGGCACACCCGCCGGGCCCAGCAGCAGGGCGAGCGCCGTGACCAGCACCAGGGCCGCGCCCGGCCAGGGCGGCAGCGAGATCGCGAGCACGGTGAGGCCGAGCCCGAGCACGGCCTTGTCCACGGGATGACGGCGGCGCCAGCGGCTGCTGTGCGCCGCCGCGTCGATCGGCAGCACGGGCGATCAGACCCGTTCCGTCGTGGACTTCCCGGTGTCCGGAGCGCTGCGCGCACCCTCCGGGTTCTCCGCGCCGTCCGTCGTCCCCGTGCCGCGCGGGCTGTCCGTGCCCGGGCCGCTCGCGGTGTCCTCGCTGTCCCGGCGCGCCCGCTCCCGCAGTTCGCCCTGCCGCCGCCCCCGGCGCAGGCCGAAGTAGTAGGCGAGGACGCCCGCGCCCAGGGCCGCCTGGACGGAGAACAGGGCGGACTCGATCTCGCCGGACGGCGGTTCGTACAGGGGGGAGAACCACGGCTCGTAGTCCGGCTCGATCTCGGTGATCGCCGTCTCCGCCTCACCGTCGGCGCCCGAGAAGGGCTGCTCCTTGTGGTCGCCGAGGCCCAGGGCCAGCGGCAGCACCGCCAGCGCGACCACCACGGCCAGCAGCAGGACGTTGATCTTCGTGTTCCGGTTCACCGGGACACCGCCTCCGTTCCGGCCGGCGCCTGCTTCCCGGCCACCAGCACGCCCAGCCGGGTCAGTTCGCCCTTGCTGGACTGCACCAGGAGCCGCATCACCAGGACCGTGAGGAGCCCCTCGCTCACCGCGAGCGGGATCTGCGTGACGGCGAAGATGGAGCCGAACTTGCCGAGCGCGCCGAGGAACCCGCTGCTCGGGTCCGGGAACGCGAGCGCCAGCTGCACGCTGGTGACGCAGTAGGTGGACAGGTCGGCGACGAACGCGCCGAAGAACACCGCCACCATCAGCGGCACGTCGTACCGCCGCAACAGCCGGTACACGCCGTAACCGGCCCATGGGCCGACGATCGCCATCGAGAAGACGTTGGCGCCGAGCGTGGTCAGGCCGCCGTGTGCGAGCAGCAGCGCCTGGAAGAGCAGGGTGATGGTGCCGAGCACCGCCATGATCGGCGGCCGGAAGAGGATGGCGCCCAGCCCGGTGCCGGTGGGGTGCGAGCAACTCCCCGTCACCGACGGCAGCTTGAGGGCGGACAGTACGAATGTGAAGGCCCCGGAGGCGCCGAGGAGCAGGGTGCTCTCGGGGTGCTCGCGGACCTCGCGGCCCAGTGCGCGGACTCCGTGGACGACGAACGGCGCCGACGCGACGCCCCAGGCGACCGCGTGCACCGGAGGCAGGAAACCCTCGGCTATGTGCATGGCTCAGCAGACCCTCTCCAGCACCTCGTGGATGGTTGACGCGCCTTGGCCGGTCTCCTGGCTGACGGGTACCACCGCCCGCACTCCGCCTTCCCGGGTCCGAGGACCCAGTGGCTGCCCGTGAGGGCCGGAGCCGGACTTCCCGATCACAGTGGCGAGGGCCGCACCGGCATCACACCGGATTTCCCGTTCACCAAGGCGTGGTGACACTAGTGCGCCGACCGGGGCGGTGACAAGCGGCAACGGGGGCGCGCGGGCGGCGGACGACGGCTCACACCCCGGCGCACGGATGCCCCCGCCCACCAGGTACGCGCTTGCTGAACGCGGCGGGGGGCCACCCGTGCCCGGTGCGGCGGGATCAGCGGCCGTGCCAGTCCAGGCAGACCACCATCGCATCGTCGTCCGGGTCCCGACGGCCGCGATGGCGGGTCAGCTCCCGCAGGACGGCGTGCGGGACCTCGGCGGCGGGCAGCAGGCGCGTGGACAGGATCGCCCGGGCGAGCGCGCCGTGCCCGTACGCCTCTCCGCCGGGGGAGACGACCGCGTGGACGCCGTCGCCGACGAAGACGAGGCGGTCGCCGGGCTCGACCTGGAGCTCCTGCGCCACGTAGTCGGTCTCCTCGAACATGCCCAGCGGCAACTGGGCGTCGAAGCGGACGCGTTCCACGGTCCCCTTCCGCAGCCGCAGCAGCTGCGGGGAACCGGCGTCCACCACCTGGGCGCGTCCCGTGGCGAGTTCGACGTCGAGCATGAGTGCCGACAGGTGACGGCGGCCCCCGTACTGGGCGTGCACGGCCTGGTCGGCGAGGGCCGCCTGGTCGGCGAGGGGGATGCCGGCCCGCCGGGCGTTGCGCAGCGCGTTGAGGGCCAGGTTCGTCAGCAGGGAGGCCTCCGTGCCCTCGCCCATGCCGCACGCGACGTACAGCGTCAGCTGGTCGGCCGTCGCCGACCAGTCGTAGGTGTCGCCGAAGGCGCCGTAGGCGGGCTCCAGCTGGGCGCCCAGCTCGTATTCGGGGCGGGTGCGCGAGCGGCCCGGGAGCAGCTGCCACTGCATCTCCGCGGCCAGGGTGAGCCGTTCCCTGCGTCTCGCCCGGACGTAGAGGTCGGTGTCCCGCTCGGCCACGATCAACTCGCGCCCGAGCACCTGCGCGATCTCCGTCAACTCCGCCGTCACGTCGTCGACGCGATCCGGCAGGGTCACCGTCAGCACGCCGAGCCGCTCGCCGCGCACGGTGACGGGCAGGTGCGCGCGCACCCGTCCGCCGCGCACCGGTTCCAGGAAGGGTTCCTGCGCGCCGAAGGCCCGGCCGGCCGGCCCGTCGTGCACTGACACCGGTTTCCCGGAGTGCGGCTGCTCGGGCACCGTTCGCAGCACCGTCAGGCCGTAGTCGGCCAGGAACAGCTCGACGCTGTCCGCCGTGTACTGCTCGACCAGTACACGGCGGACAGCATCGACCAACTCGTGGGGTGCCGCCGTCCGCAGGGCGCGCTCAGCGATCACGAATCTCTTCACGATGGTCCATCACCAACCCTTCGGGGAACATGTCGCCCTCGTGCGGATCACGAGGGCCGCCTTCGCCACGGCCGCGCCGGTCGTCCCCGCCGCACCCGTCCTCGACACACTCGGCTAGTACGCTGGCGGTCGTCCCAGTGCCTGCGAGAGCGTGACCGTGACTGCATTCCGCCACCGCCCGGAGCCCGACGAGGTCGCACGGGTGACCGCGACGGCCGCGGAGCTGCTGGAAGTCCTGTGGGGCCGGGCCTCGACCGCGCCCGCCTCCGCGTCCCAACTGCGCGTGCTGCTGATCCTCGAGCACCACCAGGGCATCAATCTGCGCACGCTCGCCGACTCCCTCGCCTCCACGCCGCCGTCGACCAGCCGGCTGTGCGACCGGTTGCAGGCCGCCGGCTTCGTCGAGCGCGTGGTGAGCCCGGCCGACCGGCGTGAGGTGCGGCTGCACCTCAGCGGCCGGGGACGGGCCTTCCTGGCGGACCTGCGCGCGCGCAGAGAGCGGGAACTGCAGGCGGTGCTGGCCGGGATGCCCGCCGCCAAGCGGGTCGCGCTGCTGGAGGGGCTGGAAGCGTTCTGCGACGCGGCGGCGACGCGCATACACGACGACGTCGAGGACTCCGGCAGCCGGACCGCCTGACCACCACTGCCCGTCCTCCTTCCCGCTGCTTCCCGCTGCTTCCCGCTGTGCGCTCGCGTCTGGGGAGACGGTTACCCCGAACCGCCCCCGACCTGCGTCGCTCGTGGCCACGTTCTCGGTGGGCGTCTCCCGGCGGCGGCCGGACCGACGCATGAGGCGGACCGTGCGGGTTACTCCGGTGATATGGCACGGACATCGAAATCCCAGCCGTCACCGGGACCGGACGAGCAGGTGGAACGGCGCGCACCGGACGAGCCCACCCAGCTGCCGAAACGGTCCTGGGGGGCGGTGCTGAAGGGCACGGTGAAGGAGTTCAAGGACGACGAACTCACCGACCGCGCGGCCGCCCTGACCTACTACGGCGTGCTGTCGCTGTTCCCCGCCCTGCTCGTACTGGTGTCCATCCTGGGCATCGCCGGCAGGTCCGCCACCGACCAGGTCCTGAAAAACCTCCAGAAACTCACCCCGGGCTCGGCCCGGGACATCATCAGCGACGCGGTGCAGCAGCTCCAGGGCCGCGGCGGAATCGGCTCGGTCATGGCCCTCGTCGGTATCGTCCTCGCGGTGTGGTCGGCCTCCGGTTACGTCGCCGCCTTCATCCGCAGCGCCAACGCCGTGTACGACATGCCGGAGGGCCGTCCGGTGTGGAAGGTGCTGCCGGTGCGGGTCGGCGTGACGGTGGTGCTCCTCGTACTGGCGGTGATCAGCGCGCTGATCGTGGTGTTCACCGGGGACCTGGCCCGCCGGGCCGGCACCGCGCTGGGCATCGGTGACACCGCCCTCACGGTGTGGTCGATCGCCAAGTGGCCGGTGCTGGTCGTGCTGGTCACGATGATGATCGCGCTGCTGTACTGGGCCACGCCCAACGTGAAGGGGCGCGGCTTCCGCTGGATCACCCCGGGCAGCGTGCTGGCCCTGGTCATCTGGCTGATCGCCTCCGCGGGCTTCGCGTTCTACGTGGCGAACTTCGCCTCGTACAACAAGACCTACGGCACGCTCGCCGGTGTGATCGTGTTCCTGGTGTGGCTGTGGATCAGCAACATCGCGATCCTGCTCGGCCTGGAGTTCGACGCGGAGCTGGCCCGCCAGCGGGCCGTCGCGGGCGGCCTGCCGCGCGACGAGGAGCCGTACGTGCCACCGCGCGACACGCGGGCCTGGAGCGAGGAGGACCAGCGCCGTCTGGAGTGAGCGGGCGCACGGGTCGCCGTGTCCGGTACCGGCGGGCGGGGACGGGCCTGCTCGCCGGTCGCCGTGTCCGGTACCGGCGGGCGGGGTGAGCGGGGCCGGCGGTCATCGTGTTAGGCATCGGCCGGACAGGGAAGGCGCAGGTCATGAGCTTGTTGGCGGATCTCCGGGAGAAGGATCGCCGACTGGTCAGGTCGGTGGCGTCCTGGCAGTCGTCGTGTGCGCGGCGGATGTTGCCCGCGGTCGAGGACGCGGCGCAGCACACCAAGCTGTGGTGGGGTGCGGCCCTCCTCATGGCCACCGCCGGCGGTGGGCGGGGACGCCGGGCCGCGGTGGCGGGTCTGGCGAGCATGGCCGTGGCGGAGGCGGTGTCCAACGGCGTGTGCAAGCAGCTGTGGGAGCGGCGCAGGCCGCCCAAGGAGTGGATCTCGCACGAGGAGGTCCACGACCGGCCCGACTCCTCGTCGTTCCCCTCCGGCCACACCGCCGCGGCCGTCGGCTTCACCGCGGCGGTGGCCGCGGTGTGGCCCTGGGCGGGCGCCGCGTCGGCGGTACCAGCGGTGATGGTGGCCTGCGAACGGGTTCACACGGGCGCCCACTACCCCTCCGATGTCGTGGTGGGCGCTGCCATCGGCCTGACCGCCGCCGCCCTGACCCGCCGGATCCCCCGCCTGACGGTCCGGGCACTGGCCGCGAAGCTCGGCTGAGACCCGCCGGACGATCACCAGGAGCCCGGGAGCGACGCCCCGACCGCCCGGACCGACCCGGGTAGCCCGGCGTACGTCGCCTGAGTACTCGTACTCATGAAGGCCCTCCCCCGTGTGGCGCAGGCTGGTCGCACAAGCCACCGAGAGGGAGTCAGCCGTGCGCACCACCGATCGTGTTCAGCCCCCGATGCCCCTGAGGACCGCGACCCCCGCCACGCCCGCGATCGGCCGGCGTGCCGGGCGGTCCGTCCTGGGGCTCGCCCTGGCCGGCCTGACCGCCGCGCTGCTCACCGGCTGCTCCCTCGAGGAGGCGAGCTGCCGGGGCGGTGAGTACCCGGTCCTGGCCGTGGGCAACTCGGGCAGCGCCTGTGTGCCGGACGGCGAGGAGCCGCCCGCCGGTTACGCGCGCTATCCGGAGGGCAAGGTTCCGGAGCATGTCGGCGACAAGTGGGACGAGTACTGGAGCACCCGCACCCTCGACGAGAACGGTGACATCGTCAAGGTGCCCGAAGCCGGGTGACGTCAGGCCGGCGGCGCCTCGTCGGGCAGCGGTGACCGGCGTACCCGGATCTTCGACTGGCCGTGCGGCAGCTGTTCCCAGTCGTCCATCAGACGGGCGGACAGGCCGTGCGCGCGGGCGAGTGACAGGAGCGTCTCGGCGCGGTAGTAGAAGTCCTCGCGCAGGACCTGGTGCTCGGCGCCCTCGGTGCGGTCGAAGGTGAAGTCGAAGAACCCCTCGTCCGTCAGGACGCGTCCGACGTGGGCGAGGCACTCCTCGATGACGTGCAGCGGGGAGTGGGAGAAGACGCTGTGCGCGTGCACGACGTCGAAGTGGTCACTGGGCAGGAAGTCCAGCGTGAGGTCGCCGGTGAGGGTCAGGTGCGGCAGCTTGTGCTGGAGCCGGCGCTCGGTCAGCGTCTTCTTGGCGGCGATCAGGATGTCGGGCGAGATGTCGATGCCGTAGTAGTTGCCGGGGTCGAGGTGGTCGATGAAACGCCAGCCGCCGCGCAGGTTGCCGCAGCCGATGTCGAGCATCTTGTGTTCGGGGCGCAGGCCGTGTCCGAGGAGGTAGTCGAACTGCATCCGCCCGAGCGCCAGCCACCGTTCGTGGCTCCGGCTGCCCACGGCGGCCTCCGGATCGCGGCGGGTGTCGCTGGCCATCACCGCCCGGTAGTAGCCGACGTGGTCGGGGTGCCTGAGTCGCAGCCAGGCGTCCCTGGTGGCGCGGCGCAGGTACGGGGCGATGCGGCCGGGGTGCAGCAGGGCGTAGCCGATCTTGTGGGTCAGCGTGGAGCGGTTGCGCTCGGGTCCTTTCCAGGACCGCTCCCAACGGTTCCGCGACCGTTCTGAACGGTTCCACGACCGCTCCCAACGGTTCGACGACCGATCGGTACGGTTCCGCGACCGATCGGAACGGTTGCGGGACCGATCGGAACGGTTCCGCGACCGCTCCGTTCGTCTCCAGGACCGGTTCGTCTCGTTCCCCTCGTTCCACGACTTCGTGTGCCGGGCCATGGCGTGACCTCCGTACGGGCCGGGCGGCGACCCCGGGGTGGGGACGGGCCTCTGACAGCGCTCCCTCCCACGCCACCACCGCTCCCGCCGTCCCACCAGCGCGGCGGACCGTCCGCGTGACGGTCCGCCGCGGCTGACCGGCTCCGCGGTGATCCGCCGGACGGCTCCCGGCCCTACTCGGCGAGGGTCCGGTGCGGCGGACGTCCGTAGGCCGCGCGGTACAGGGCGGCGAAGCGGCCCGGGTGGAAGAAGCCCCAGCGGGCCGCGACGTCGGTGACCGTGGTGCCGTCCAGCGGGGTCGCCGCCACCAGGTCGGCGTGGGCGTGGGACAGGCGGACCCGGCGCAGATGGGCCAGCGGAGTGGTGTCCAGGTGGCGTCGGAAGGCGTACTGGAGGGCGCGGACGGTCACGTGGGCGGCCGCGGCGATGTCGGCGACGGTGACCGGCTCGTCGGCGTGGTCGTCGATGTAGGCCAGCGCGCGGCGCAGGGTGGTGGGGTGGGAGTCGTTGCGGTCGGTCGCGGTGGGATCGGTGAGCGCGGTGTTGGGGAAGGCGGCCAGCACGCTCGCGGCCAGGTGCTGGGCGGCGGTGGAGGCGATCAGGGGCTGGTCGGCGAGATCGGGGTCGGCCAGGACGTGGTCGCGCAGGTAGCCGATGGTGCCCCGCAGGTGCCGCGCCGCGGCGGGGGAGTGGGGCCGGTGGTCGGTCAGCCGCACCGGTTCCGGACTGCGTCCGGGCCTGCCGGCGGCGACCTGCGCGAGCAGGTCGGGATCGAGCATCGTGATGTTGTAACGGGCGTTGCGGACCCGGCCCGAGTACGGGCGGTCCGGCGGGGCGAAGTACACCATGTCACCGGGGCCGAAGGCCTCCGGGGCACCGTCGACGACGTGGTCCCGGATGGTGCCGTCGTGGACGAGACACAGACAGATCCGGCCCAGCGGGGTGACGGAGTAGCTCATCTCGAAGTCCAGGTCGAGCTCGTCCACGGTCACCGACGGCAGGGCCGCCCGGGTGACGCGGGCCCGGCCGGCCCGCAGGTCGCTGCTGCCGATGCGCATGCGCGCGTAGGCCCGGCTGAGGAAGTCCTCGGTCAGGTCCAGGTTGTCACTGTCGAAGAACAGCGTGTCCATCTCGTCCGTCCGGTGTCAGGATTCCTGCGCGGTGCAGGGCCCGCAGGCCCGGCGGACACGCCGCGGCAGCCGCTGCGGTGAGCGGGCCGCCGGTCACCCGCTCACCTCGCCTGCCCCGCATCCAGAACCGCATTCGTTTTCCGGATTGACCAGGGCCATGTCGTTCGTCATACGTGCGGCCGGAGCGGATCACGTGGGGCAGGCTGGGACGACACGTGCCGTGATCGTCGTGGACATCGGCCGCGTGGAGCTCGTACGAGGAGAGAGGCGGTTCGCATGGCCGTGGAGGAGGATCTCAACGACCGGATCGGCGTCCTGGAGGAGGAGGTCGCCCAACTGCGGCAGGCCCTCGTCTCGCACGCCGTCGTCGACCAGGCCATCGGAGTGGTCGTCGCCGTCGGTCACCTCCGTCCCGAGCAGGGCTGGGAGGTCCTCAAGGAGGTCTCCCAGCACACCAATACGAAACTGCGCGAAGTCGCGGAGTACGTGGTGCAGGGGGCCCACTGCCGGTGGCTGCCCGACGAGATCCACGAGGCGCTGCTGGCCGCCCTGAAGCGCGCGAAGGCCACGAGCCGGCCCGCCGGTGACGCCGATCCCTCCTGAGTAACTCTGGGTAACGCCCCTCGTCACGTACAGTCGACGCCCAGGGAGGAACACCGGAGGGGGATGACGTGCCGCTGGAGCCGGTGCGGTTCGCGGTCCTGGGGCCCGTGCGGGTGTGGCGGGGAGAGACGGAGCTGGAACCCGGAGGGCCGCAGGAGCGGGCCTTCCTGGCGCTGCTGCTGGTCAGGGCGGGGCAGCCGGTCGCCGTGGACGAGATCGTCGACGTGCTGTGGGGCACGCGTCCGCCGCGCAGCGCCGTCAACGTGGTCCGCCGGCACGTGGGATCGCTGAGGCGCCTGCTGGAGCCCTCGCTCGCCGCGCGCGCCGAGGGCCGCTGGCTGGTGCGGGACGCGGGCGGGTACCGGTTGGTGACCGACGGTGACTCCCTGGACCTGTTGAGGTTCCGCGCCCTGCGGGAGGCGGGGCGCGCGAGCGCCGGCGACTCACCCGCCCGCGCCGTGGACCTGCTCACCGAGGCGCTGTCGTGGTGGCGCGGCCCCGTCGCCGCCGGAATCCCCGCACGGGCCCGTGCCCACCCGGCGTTCGGCGCGACCGACCGGGAACGGCTCGAGGCCGTAAGGGAAGCGGCCGACGCGGCCCTGCGCGCGGGAACACCGGACGCGGTCCTGCCGCAGCTGCGGGCCGCCGCCGCCGGACATCCGCTGGACGAACCCGTGCGGGCCGCCCTGATCCGCGCCCTCGCGGCGGCCGGCCGCCGGGCGGAGGCGCTGGAGACGTACGACGCCGTACGGGCGACGCTGGCGGAGGAGCTGGGGATCGACCCGGGGCCGGAGCTGCGCCAGGCCCGCGAGGCGGTGCTCCGGAAGCCCGGCGAGGCGCTGCCGTGGGAGCCCGGCCAGAGGGTGCTCCGGGAGTCCGGCGAGGTGCGGGAGTCCGGCCAGGGGGTGCCGCGAGGCCTTCCGGCCGACGAGCCGAGGGCACCCGCCCCGCCCGCGGCGGCCTTCACCACCCCCGCCCAACTCCCGCACGACAACCCGGTGTTCACCGGCCGCCGCGCCGAACTGGACGAGATCCTCGCCCTGTCGGACGGAGACGGGCCGTCCGCCGACACCGTCGTGATCAGCGCCATCGGCGGCATGGCGGGCGTCGGCAAGACCACCCTCGCCGTGCACTGGGCCCACCGCGTCGCCCACCGCTTCCCCGACGGGCAGCTCTACGTCAACCTGCGCGGCTTCGACCCGTCCGGCGCGGCCGTGGAGCCGGGAGAGGCCGTCCGCGGGTTCCTGGACGCGCTCGGGGTACCGCCGGAACGCGTCCCGCACGGCCTGGACGCACAGGCCGCGCTCTACCGCGGTGTGCTGGCCGGCCGGCGTGTCCTCGTCGTCCTGGACAACGCCCGCGACAGCGACCACGTACGGCCGCTGCTGCCCGGCGCGCCCGGCTGCCTGGCCATCGTCACCAGCCGTGACGAACTGTCCGCGCTGGTCGCCGCCCACGGCGCCCGCACCCTCACCCTGCGGCCGTTCGACGCGGGACAGGCGCGGACCTTCCTCGTCCGCCGCCTGGGCGCCGAGCGGGTCGAGGCCGAGCCGCACGCCGCCGACGAGATCGGCGAGCTGTGCGCCGGGCTGCCCCTCGCCCTCGCCTGTGTCGCCGCCCGCGCCGCCGCCCACCCCCACTTCCCGCTCGCGGCCGTCGCCGCGGAGCTGCGCGAGGCCCACGGCAGCCTCGACGCCTTCGCGCGCTCCGACGCCTCCGTCGACGTGAGCACCGTCTTCTCGTGGTCCACCCGGGAGATCTCGGAGCCGGCCGCCCGGCTGTTCCGGCTGCTCGCGCTGCATCCCGGCCCGGACTTCTCCCTGCCGGCCGCGGCCGCGCTGGCCGGCCTGCCGGTGCGCCGGACCCGGCCGCTGCTGGCCGAGCTGACCGGTCTGCACCTGGTCACCGAGCACAGCCCCGGCCGCCACGCCTTCCACGACCTGCTGCGTGCCCACGCCGCCGAACTCGTCGACGAGCGGCACACCGACGAGGAACGGCGGGCGGCCCTGCACCGGCTGTACCACCACTACCTGCACACCGCGCACACAGCCGACCTGCTGCTCGCCCCCCACTCCGACCCGCTGCCCCCGCCGCCCGCGCCGGACGGCGTGCACCCCGAACCGCTCGCCGACGACCAGCGGGCCCTGGCCTGGCTCACCGCCGAGCACGCGGTGCTGCTCGCCGTCGTCGACACGGCCGCCGCCCACGGGCACGAACGGCTCGCCTGCCACCTGGCCTGGTCCCTGGAGCCCTTCTTCGACCGGCGCGGCCACTGGCACGACGGGCTCGCCGTCCAGCGCACCGCCCTGAAGGCCGCCCGGCGGCTCGCGGACCCCGTGCTCCTGGCCCGCGGACTGCGCGGACTGGGCCGCATCGAGGGCCGCCTCGGCCTGCACGCCGACGCCGTCCCCCGCCTCGAACGCGCCCTGGAGCTGTTCACCGAGACCGGCGACGACACCGGCCGCGCCCACACCCACCGCAGCCTCGGCTGGGAGCGCGAACAACAGGGCGACCTCCCCGGCGCCCTGCGCCACAACCAGCTCGCCCTCCGCCTGTTCCGCGCCCTCGGCGACCGCGCCGCGCAGGCCAGCGTCCTCAACTCCGTCGGCTGGTACCACGCCCTGCTCGGCGAGTACCGGCAGGCGCTCGCGCACTGCTTCGACGCCCTGACCGTGCTCCAGGAGCTCGGCGACCGCTACGGCCAGGCCGCCACCTGGGACAGCATCGCCTACGCCCACCACCACCTCGGCCGCCACCCGCACGCCCTCCTCGGCTACCGCAACGCCCTCGCCCTCCTGCGCGAGCTCGGCGTGCCCCACCTCGAGGCCGGCATCCTCACCCGTGTGGGAGACACCCACCGGGCCATGGGCGACCAGGACGGCGCCCGCACCGCGTGGCACCAGGCGCTCACCCTCCTCAGGGCGCTGAACCACCCCGACGCCGAGCGGGTCGAGGCCCGCCTGGCCGGACGGGACGGCCGCGCCGGTGCCTGCTGACCGCACCGCCGCGCCCGGCGCCGCCCTCCTCACCACCAGGTCACCCTGCCCTCCGCCCGCCGCCGGGGCGTTCTCGCTGGCGCGAGGCCCGCACGCTGCCGCAGGTTGGCGGTGCCACCCACCTCCACCTCGGGCCGCGCCCTCCGGGCCGCCCACGGCAGGTCGCCCACCACCGAACAGCGCTCGCCGCGGCGGCCCCGGGCGGCGACCGGGAGCGCACCGGGTCCTGACCCACAGGGCCGTCGGCCCCGCCCTTTGCTGCCCTCGGTGACTGCATCCGGTCGGCCGATCCCCGCCACGGCAAGACCGGCACGACCACCGGCTGACGAGCGAAGCCTGTGCCACAACCGTGCCAGATACAGGCGCAGACACGGTCAGTACGGGTGACTGGCGAACGCACCTGCCGCCCGTGGCTCCACGAACAGAGCTGCAGATCGCCGGCCAGACACCCCAGCCTCTCTCCTGTTCGTTCTGACATTGGCCGCGACGGTCACTGACGACCGGGGCGCCTCCTGAGCAGCCGGTCCATGTGGCTCATCGCTTCGCGCTGGGTGTCCAGGACGGCGTGGGTGTAGACGTCCATGGTGATGCTGGTCCGACTGCGCCCCAGGGCCTGGGGCGATGCCACTCTCATGCCGTAAGGGACGGGCCCCGGGAATCGAGGTACTACAGGGAGGGCACAGAACCAGACTACGGCCGAGGCAGGAAACGCCCAGGTCACGCCACTGATCGCCTCACCTCGCTTGGCATGCGAGGGGCATTTGGGCGACTTAGCATGAGAAGTGCGTCCCTGACCAGTCAATTACTGCTCTGCGGGAAGGCGGATCCACACCATGTACATGATGCGCGAGGTCTTCCAAGCCGAACGCGGGAAGGCGCCGGAGATCGTGGCGGCGTTCAAGACCCTCACCAAGGTGTTCGAAGAGGCCGGGTACACGAACCTGCGGATCTACGTCGATTACGCCGGTCCCATGGATGCGGTCGTCTGCCAATGGGAACTCGACAGCCTCGACCAGTATTTCACCATGGAGCGAGGGTTCTTCGTGAATCCGGACGAAAACGCACAGTCACTGATCGACACACTCAACCGCAACGCGGCATCCGGCTACAAGGAGATCTACGAGGTCATCCAGTAGCGGCTCACTTGGTGACAGAAAGGCACGGTCATCAGCCTGCCACGCCGGGGATCGGGGGACTCTCTGTAGACATGGAAGCCCCCCTCGTCACGGCATGGGGCCATGGGCTGCAAGAACCCTCGTGAGACGAGCGGCCTCCGGAGCTGTGAGCGCAGGTTGGCGTCGTCCAGCGGCCGTGCAGGGCCGCCAGATGGCCGGCTAGGCGGACTGGAGGGGGACCGTGGGTGAGTGGAAGTAGGGGCCTGCCGCGTTGCCACCTCCACCAAGGTGACTGGACGAAGCGCGGCCAGGCGGAACTCAAGCGCCGCAAGAAGTGAGCCGGAGTCGCGGGGTGAGTGTCTAACCGCGTGACAACGCCGACGAACACCGGCGGACGAACGCGAACGTCTGCGGAGAATTAGCGCAGGTGAGCGCCGCACCAGCCCAAGGCAGCACCCCCGCCGAAGGTGCTTCAGGACGAAGAGGCCATGGCACCCAGGTCGGCCGTGAGCGTGCGTAACGACCGACACGACGAAACCGCTCTGCGACGAGGAGCTGGAGCTCTTCTTGCAGTACCTCCATCCCTTCGCCCGGCACGACGTCGATCGGTTCGCACTGATGGAAGTGGACGACCCCGAGGTACCCGTGCTACGTAACCCTGTCCCTGTCTCTGTCCCGTGCACACGGCGCAGGTAGGCGGCGAGTCTGCGGATCGACCAGCGGGTGAAGGGCCGGCCGAGCTTGGTGGGGCGGGTGGTGGCCGTCTGGGAGGGGCCAGACAGGCCAGACCGATCTCGTTGAACCGGTGGATCATCGCCCGCACCGTGTCCTCGTCCGCCTGGACAGACTGCGCGATCACCGGGACGCGGTTCCCGCCGCGGACGCCAGCAGCATCATCGCCCGCCGGTGGCGCACCGAGCCGGTACTGCCCCGGCGCATGATCTGCCGCAGCCTCTGCCCTTCCTGATCGGTCAGTCTGCGCACCCGCACCGGCTCGGCCACCACGCCTCCAGCGGTCGGATCGGACGTCACCGCCCGTCCCACCGCCCCAACCACCAACCCGGCGAAGGTTCGCGGTCACAGCACTAGGCTGTCACCCGGGAGCCGGGAGGGGGTACGGCGAGGCGATGCGGTTCGAGGTGCTGGGGCCCGTCCGGGCGTGGCGGGAGGATCACGAACTCGACCTCGGGTTCCCCCAGCAGCGTGCCGTGTTCGCCCTGCTCCTGGCCCACACCGGCCGGCCCGTCCCGGTGAGCGGCATCCTCGACGTGCTGTGGGCCGAACGCCCGCCGGCCAGCGCCCCGAACGTGGTGCGCCGGTACGTCGGCGCCCTGCGGCGACTGCTGGAACCGGAACTGCCGTCCCGCGCCCCCGGCGGACGCCTGCTGCGCCGACCCGGCGGCTACCTCCTGGAGGCGGACCCGGACGAGGTCGACCTGCTGCGCTTCCGCGAACTGACCCGGGAGGGCAAGCGGGCGGCGGCCACCGGGCGGCCCGAGACGGCGGCCCGGCGTTTCACGCGGGCGCTGGAGGAGTGGCGCGGCCCGGTCGCGATGGGGATCCCCCCGTCCGTGCGCGAGCACGTCCAGTTCACGGCCGTCGAGCGCGAACTCCTGCAGACCGCCCGGCTGGCGGCCGACGCGGCCCTGCTGTGCGGCCTCGCCGAGCACGTCCTGCCCGCCCTGCGCCGGGCCACCGCGCTCGACCCCCTCGACGAGCCGCTGCACGCCCGGCTGATCCTCTCCCTCGCCGCCTGCGGTCTCCAGGCGGAGGCGCTGACCGCGTACGAGGACGTCCGCCGGCGGCTCTCGACGGAACTCGGCATCGCCCCCGGCGCCGAACTGGCGGCGGCGCACACACGGGTGCTGCGCCAGGAGGTGGGACGGCTGAGGGCCGGGCCCACCGTGGACCTGGGGCGGGACCTGCCGGTCGTGCGGGTGGCCACCGCCCGCGGGACGTCCTCCCCCGCACCGGTCGGCGGTCCGGCCGACCTGCCCCCCGATCCCGCCGCCTTCGCCGGCCGCGGGGCCGAACTGGAGTGGCTGACGGCCCACACGGGACCGGCGGCGGAGGGCGCCGAGCCGCCGCCGGCCGTGCTGATCGGCGGGATGGCGGGCGTCGGCAAGACCACGCTCGCCCTGCACTGGGCCCACCGTGCCGCCCACCGCTTCCCGGACGGCCGACTCCACGTCCCGCTCCGGGGATCCGACCCGCAGACGCCCGCCGTACCGCCCGAGGAGGCGCTGCGCGGGATGCTCGCGGCGCTGGGCGTCCCCACCGCGCGCATGCCGGCCGGCCCGGCCGCCCTGACCGGCCTGTACCGCACCCTGCTCGCCGGCCGGCGCGTCCTCGTGGTCCTCGACGACGCCGCCGGCACCGAGCAGCTGCTCCCGCTGCTGCCCGCCGCACCGGGCTGCCTGGCGCTGGTCACCAGCCGCCGCGCCCTGCCCGGCCTGATCGCCTCGGGCGCCCGCCCGCTGCGCCTGGAACCGCCGTCCGCCGAGGACGCGCGCGCGGCCCTGGCCGAGCTGGTCGGCGCCGGCCGGCCGGCCGCCGACCCCCGCGCCGCCGCGGAGATCGTCACCCGGTGCGGCCGACTGCCGCTGGCCCTCGCGGCCGTCGCCGCCCGCGCCGCCGCCCACCGGGACCTCCCGCTCGCGGCCGTCGCCGACCACCTGCGCGCCTCCCGCGGCAGCCTGGACGCCTTCTCCGTCCCGGGCACCGCCGACGTCCGTACCGCCTTCCTGGGCTCCTACCGTCTCCTGCCGGCGGAGAGCGCCCGACTGTTCCGTCTGCTGCCCCGGCACACCGGATTCGACCTCACCCCGGCCGAGGCAGCCGCGCTCGCCGGTCTGCCGGTCCGCCGGGCCCGTCTCCTGCTCGCCGAACTCGCCGACGCCCACCTCCTCACCGAGCACACGCCCGGCCGCTACACGCTGCACGGCCTGCTGCGGGTCTTCGCCGCGGAACGCGCCGCGCAGGAGGACGTTCCCGAGGGCCGCTGACGGGCCGGCGGGGGCCGTGAGCGGGGAGTGTCACTGCGTTGTCACTCTTTTTGCACATCTCCCGGCCTACCGTCCCGGCGAACAGACTGACGGTCGCCCTGGAGGCAATAACGGATGTCCACCACCAGCACCACCGACACGCGCGCCTGCTCGACGCCCCTCGGCGTCGAGATCACGACCGGGGAGCGGGGCCCGGGCCGGCTGCCGGGGGAGCGCTCGCCGCGCCCCGCGCACCGGTTCCACGCCACGGACCGCGGCGAGTACCTCTTCGTGGGCCTGCGGGGCGCCACCGGCCGGCCGGACACCGAGCCCCTCACCCTGTCCCTCGCGCCAGGTGACCTCTGCTTCTACGACGCCCGCCACCCGGCCGCCCTCGACTTCCCCGAGCGGTTCCGGGCGACGGTGTTCCTCCTCCCCGGCGACCTGCTCGCGCTGACGCCCGCCGATGTACGGCGGGTCACGAACACCCCCGTCACCCGGGCGTCCCGGCTCGGCACGCTGCTGTCACCGTTGCTGTCCGAACTCGCCCGCACCGCCTTCGAGGTCCGCCCGCCGGTCGGCGAGATGCTCGCCCGCAACGCCGTGAACCTGCTGGCGACCCTCGCCGCCGAACAGCTGGCCGCCCACACGCCGGGCACCCCGGACGGACAGGCACCGGTGCTCGCCCGGATCCTGGAGTACGTCGAACTCCACCTGACCGACCCGGACCTCTCCCCGGAGGCCGTCGCCCGGGCCCACCACATCTCCGTGCGCTACCTGCACAAGCTGTTCCAGGAGGAGGGCACCACGGTCGGCCGCTGGATCCTGCGCCGCCGCCTGGAGGAGTGCCGGCGCGACCTGGTGCGGCACGGGCGGGGCAGCCGCCCCATAGCGGCGGTGGCGGGCCGCTGGGGGTTCACCAGCGCCACCCATTTCAGCCGCGTCTTCCGGACGGCCTACGGGATGTCCCCGCGCGAATGGCGGGACGCCGCCGGGTGGCGCTGAGCGCTTCCCCCCGGCCGGTGAGCGGTCCGCCGGCCGGTCCGTCCCCGGCCCGACGACGACCCCGGTCGGGATCGGCGGCCGCCCGGGCGAGGTTCTCGCCCGTGCCGTTGAGCCGCGGCCGTGCGTCGCCGTCGCCGGCACGCGCCCCTCGGATCCACCGGGTGCGCTGTGAGGACACATCCGGTGCACGCGCGGGCAAGGCCCGGCCGTCCGGCCGACTTAGCGTGACGGGGCAAGACAGCGCACATCGAGAAGCAGGAGAATTCCATGTCCGACGTCGTCGAACCGGTTCGGCCGGTCCTGGAACCCGAGGCCGCGGCGTTCGCCGAGGCGACCGCCAACCCGCCGTACCTGTTCGACCTGCCGCCGGCGGAGGGGCGCAAGGCCGTCGACGAGGTCCAGTCCGGCGACATCGACAAGCCCGCCGTGGACGAGGAGTGGATCACCGTCTCCGGCGGCTCCACGGGCAGCGTCCGGGCCCGGATCGTCAGGCCCGCCGGAACCGAGGGCACCCTGCCGGTGATCCTCTACATCCACGGCGCCGGCTGGGTGTTCGGCAACGCCCACACCCACGACCGCCTGGTCCGCGAACTCGCCGTCGGCGCCGGGGCCGCCGTGGTCTTCCCCGAGTACGACCTCTCGCCCGAGGCCCGCTACCCGGTCGCCGTCGAGCAGAACTTCGCGGTCGCCCGGTGGGTCGTCGAGCAGGGCGCCTCCAAGGGACTGGACGGCACGCGGCTCGCCGTGGCCGGCGACTCCGTCGGCGGCAACATGACCGCCGCGCTGACCCTGATGGCCAAGGAGCGCGGCGGTGTCCCGCTCGTGCAGCAGGTGCTGTTCTACCCGGTCACCGACGCGGCCTTCGACACGCCGTCCTACCACCAGTTCGCCACCGGCTACTTCCTGCGGCGCGACGGCATGCAGTGGTTCTGGGACCAGTACACGACCGACGAGGCCGAGCGCGCCCAGATCACCGCCTCCCCGCTGCGCGCCACCACCGAGCAGCTCACCGGCCTTCCCCCGGCCCTCGTCATCACCGGCGAGGCCGACGTGCTGCGCGACGAGGGCGAGGCCTACGCCAACAAGCTCCGCGAGGCCGGTGTCCCGGTCACCGCGGTCCGTTTCCAGGGCATCATCCACGACTTCGTGATGCTCAACGCCCTGCGCTCCACCCATGCCGCCGAGGCCGCCATCACGCTGGCCGTCGGCACCCTGCGCACCGCCCTGCACTCCGCCTGACCCCGAGGGGACACCCGACATGACCACCACCACGCCCACCGTCCTCCTCGTCCACGGCGCGTTCGCCGACGCGGCGAGCTGGTCCGGTGTCATCGCCGAACTCCAGGGCGACGGCATCCCCGTCGTCGCCCCGCCCAACCCGCTGCGCGGCCTCGCCCACGACGCCGCCTACGTCGCCTCGGTCGCCGCCCAGATCGACGGTCCCGTCGTCCTCGTCGGCCACTCCTACGGCGGCGCCCTCATCACCGTCGCGGGCACCACCGAGAACGTCGTCGGCCTCGTCTACGTCGCCGCCTACGCGCTGGAGGAGGGCGAGAGCCTGGGCGAGCTCCAGGGCCGCTTCCCGCTCTCCTCGCTGGTCAGCAACCTCAAGCAGTGGACGTACCCGGTGCCGGGCGGTGAGCCGGCCGTCGAGGTGACCATCGCCGAGGACGCCTTCCCGTCGGTGTTCGCCGCCGATGTGCCGGCGGACGTCACCAGGGTCCTGGCCGCGGCCCAGCGCCCGCTGGCCGCCGCCGCGTTCGAGGAGACCGCCGCCGCGGCCGCCTGGAAGACCAAGCCGTCCTGGGCGCTGATCGCCGGCGCGGACGAGGCGATCAACCCCGAGGTCGAGCGCTTCGGCGCCAAGCGGGCCGGGGCGACCGTCGTCGAGGTGGAGGGCGCCTCGCACGCCGTCGCCGTGTCCCGGCCGAAGGAGGTCGCGGACCTCATCCGTGACGCCGTACGCGCCACGGGCTGACCGCCGGCCGCACCGGACCGCCGCGCGGACGCACTCCCCCGTAACGCGTCCGCGCGGCTCACCCGTGCCCCTCCCGCACCGCCGGTCAGGCCCGCGCCCGCCGTACAGGTCCCGGGCCGCCCCGGCCGGTCGGGGCGGTCGAAGGCGGAGCCCCTGGGCCGAGGCGGTCGACGGCAGCGACGTGGTGATCAAAGCTGGTGGGCCGCAGCGTCGACGGGCCCCGTGTCCGGCCGTCCCAGCCGGCCTCGCCCGGCCCCGCGGGCCGTCTGCCCACCACGACGACCTCGTGCCCGGCTGCGGTCGGCGCCCGCCGCAGGACCGTCCCGACCTGCCCGGTCCCCGGATATGACGATCTGCACCAAGAGGCTCCCCTCCTCTTACGGAGGGGAGCCCACTTAGTTCGAACGTGTTCAGGAACTTCCGCGCGGAGGTGTCGCGGTCAGGCGGTGTGCAGCTGGTACACGTTGAACGCCCGCCGGATGACCGGCTGCGCCACGTTCCTCACGCGGATCCCGCCGGCCGTCATCCCGTGCTCGGTGCCCATGTGGGCGTGGCCGTGCACGGAGAGGTCGGCGCCCGCCGTGTCGATCGCCTCGGCCAGCAGGTAGCTGCCGAGGAACGGGTAGATCTCCGGCGGCTCGCCGGCGAGGGTGTCGGCGACGGGGGAGAAGTGGGTGAGGGCGACCCGCATGTCGCAGCCCTCCTTGCCCAGCTCCTCCAGCGCGGTGCGCAGACCGTCGGCGCTGCGGCGGGTGTAGCGGACGAACTCCTTCATCAGCGGCTCGCCGAACTCCCCGGCGCTGCGCCCCACGAACCCGCCGCAGAAGCCCTTCGTCCCGGCGATCCCGACGCGTGTCCCGTGGCAGTCGACGATCGTGCTCTCGCCCTCCAGGACCGTCACGTCCGCGTCCTGGAGGATGGCGGTGACCTTCTCGGGCTGTTCGTCGTGGTGGTCGTGGTTGCCCAGCACCGCCACCACCGGCACGGGCAGGCCCCGGACCTCCTGCGCCACCACCCGCGCCTCCTCCGGTGTGCCGTGACGGGTGAGGTCACCCGCCAGGAGCAGCAGGTCGGCGCAGTCGGGCAGGGTCTCGAAGGCGGGCCGCAGCAGACCCTGGCTGTCCGGCCCCATGTGGATGTCCCCCACGGCGGCGACGCGGATCATGGCAGGTCCTCCGCGTGGTCGGGGGAGGCGTTCTCCGCCACCACGACGTCGGTGTGCACGGCGAGCCCGGACAGCTCCTCCCGGACGGTCCGCAGCACGGTCTCACGGCACTGCGTGGAGGGGACCGTGCCCGTCACCACGACCGATCCGGCCCGCACCTCGGCGCGTACGCCCAGTTCACCGAGTTCCTCCGCGGCGAGCCGGTCGCGCAGATGGGCGACGCGGTACTCGACGTTCTCGGTGGCGTGGTCGGCGCTCCCTGCTCCGCCCGCGTGCTCCGCGGGCCTCATCGCTGGGGGCCTCATCGCTGTTCCTCCTTCGACCTCGGCGCAATGACCTGCAGCCGTTCCAGGAAGTAGAAGAACGCGTCGGGCATCGGCTGGTCCCCGCAGGCCCGGCGCACCCTCTCCCAGTCGACCCTCTCCCGCAGCGTGCGGGCGATCGGCAGCACCGCCCCGAAGTCGCAGTGGTGCTCGGAGAAGGCCGCCACCAGGCTGTGGATCAGGTCGGTCGGCGACAGGACCGGCATGAAGACCGAGTCGACCGACAGCTCCTGGGTCCGCTCCAGCAATTCGCTGGTGACCGGCTGGTGCGCCAGCTCGAAGATCAGGTCGACCTGCTGACCGAGACAGCTGGACTTCAGCAGCCAGTCCTCCGGCGGCGTGAACACCGGCAGTCCGGCCTCCCGCAGGGTCTCGGCGACGGCGTCCGCGTCCTCGGGGCGGAAGCAGAAGTCGACGTCGTGCTGGAGGTTCTGGCTGCCGCCGTGGGCGTACACCGCGACGCTGCCCGCGAGGGCGAACCGGTGCCCCTTCCGCTTCAGGATCGAGCCGACCTGCTTCGCGGCCTGGAGGATCGCCTGGTTGCGGTCGAGGGGGAGGTCCTCCGCGAGCACACCGTTCTGCCCCAGCACGCCGTTCTGTGGGAGGAGTCCGGGATCTCCCGTTGCCAGACGCAGCTCCGCGACGCCCGCGTGCTGGTCGAGAGCGTTGTCGTCGGCGTGCTGCGTCATCACTGCCCCCTTGTTCCCGGTGTTCCTTGTCGTTCTTCCTGGTCGGCCCGTCGTCCGCCGGTCCACGTCCGCGGACCGTCCGGCGCGGGACCGTGACGGCGAGCTCCCCGAGTACCCGGGCACGGCGTCTTAGACACCGGCAGGGGAGAAGGGTCGCGCCGACGTCTCCCGCCCCCGCTTCCTGGGCACTCGGCCCTCATGAACAGCGAGGACAAGCAGCAGCCGGCCGCGTCCGAGGACCGTCGGACCGTCGAACGGCTCGTCGCGGCGTGGCTGGAGGAGACCGAGCGGCACGACAGGGACGCGGCCCGCGAGGCCCGCGCCGGATGGGAGCGGGGCTCCCTGCCGGCCGGGTCCGCCCAGGACCTGGCCCACTGGGTGACCGCCCGGGTCACCGACACCGCCTTCAACCAGGACGAGGGCCCCCAGGTCGCAGGCGCGGTCCGGATCACCCCGGCCGACAAGGAGACCGTCCACCGGTGGCTCACGGGACAGGGGCACCGGATCTGACGGCACCGGCGTCCCTCCGGGGCGGACGGCACCGGCGTCCTCCCGGGGACGTGGCGGGCCGTCCCGCACCCCCGCCGTGCCGGTGACGTCCGCCGTGCCGGTGACGTCCAGCGGCGCCGCTCAGCAGATGCGCGGCAACTGCTCGCCCAGCGGCAGGTCCACCACCCGGGTGCCGCCCAGACCGGTCCGGGCCACCACCATGCCGGGGTGCTCGTCCACACACCGGCCGATGACGGCGGCCCCCGTCCCCTGCGGATGGGCGCGCATCGCGGCCAGGACGGCATCGGCGTGCTCGGGCGGTACGAAGGCCACCAGGCGCCCCTCGTTGGCCACGTACAGCGGGTCGAGGCCGAGGAAGCCGCAGGCGGCGGTCACGGACTCGGGCACCGGAACGGCGCTCTCGGTCAGGACGACACCGGTGCCGGAGGCGGCGGCGATCTCGCACAGGGACGTGGCGAGCCCGCCCCGGGTGGGGTCGCGCAGGACGTGCAGGTCCCGGGTGACCGCCAGCATCGCGGCCACCAGTCCGCCCAGGGGCGCGGTGTCGCTGACCACGTCGGAACCGAACTGAAGTCCCTCGCGCACGCTCAGCACCGCCACGCCGTGCGCGCCGATCGGACCGCTGACGATGACCACGTCCCCCGGCGCCGCCCGCTGGGGGCGGATGTCGACGCCCGGCGGGATCAGGCCGATACCGGAGGTGTTGACGTACACCCCGTCGCCGTGACCCGCCTCGACGACCTTGGTGTCCCCGGTCGCCACCGTCACCCCGGCGGCGGAGGCGGCCGTCCCCACGGCCTGGGCGACACGGCCCACCACGTCCAGCTCGACACCCTCCTCCAGGATGAAGGCCGTCGACAGGTACGCCGCCCGGGCGCCGCTCATCGCCAGGTCGTTGACCGTGCCGTTCACCGCCAGGTCGCCGATGCTGCCACCGGGGAAGAACAGGGGGCGTACGACGTAGGAGTCGGTGGAGAAGGCCAGCCGGACCCCGCCCAGTTCGACGGCGGCGGAGTCGGTGAGCGCGGCGAGCGTCTCGTTGCCGTAGGCCGCGGCGAACAGGTGCTCCGTCAGCTCGCCGGAGAGCGCGCCGCCACCGCCGTGGCCCATCACGACCACCGGATGGTCGCGCAGCGGCACGGGACAGGACCAGTTCGCGGGGTCGAGTGTCGTCTCAGCCAACGGGGGCCACCTCCAGGCGCCGGTACAGGTAGTAGGCCGCGCAGGCACCCTCGCTGGAGACCATCGTCGCGCCCAGCGGGGTGCGCGGGGTGCAGGTGGTGCCGAAGGCGGGGCACTCGTTGGGTTTGATCAGCCCCTGCAGCACTTCGCCGCTGCGGCACTCGGCGGACTCGACGGTCCGCACGTCGCCCACGTCGAAGCGGTCTTCGGCGTCGTACGCGCGGAAGGCGTCCGACAGCTTCCAGCCGCTGTCCGGGATGGTCCCGATGCCCCGCCAGGAGCGGTCGGTGACCTCGAAGACCTCCTCGATCATGCGCAGCGCGGCCGGGTTGCCCGCCTCGCGCACCGCGCGCGGGTAGGCGTTCTCCACCCGGTGCTCCCCGCGCTCCAGCTGACGGACGGTACGGCGGACGCCCTCCAGGATGTCCAGCGGTTCGAAGCCGGTCACCACGATCGGCACCCGGTGGCGCGCGGCCAGTTCGGGGTACTCGGCCGTGCCCATCACACTGCACACGTGACCAGCGGCCAGGAACGCCTGGACGCGGCACTCGGGCGCCCGCATGATCGCGTCGATGGCCGGTGGTACGCGCACGTGCGACACCAGCAGGCTGAAGTTGCCGATGCCCTGGCGGCGGGCCTCGTGCACGGTCATCGCGTTGGCCGGGGCCGTGGTCTCGAAGCCGATGCCGAAGAACACGACCTCCTTGTCCGGCTCACGACGGGCGATCTCCAGGGCGTCGAGCGGCGAGTACACCACCCGTACGTCACCGCCCTCGCCCCGGACCCGGAACAGGTCGCGGTCGGTCCCGGGCACCCGCAGCATGTCGCCGAAGGAGCAGAAGACGACGTTCGGGCGGGACGCGATCGCCAGCGCCTTGTCGATCATCTCCAGCGGGGTCACGCACACCGGACAGCCCGGCCCGTGGATCAGCTCGACCTCGTCGGGCAGGAGCTGGTCGATGCCGTGCCGGATGATGGAGTGGGTCTGTCCGCCGCAGACCTCCATCATCGCCCAGGGCCGGGTGACGCTCGCGCGGATCTCGTCCAGCAGCCGGCGGGCCAGCTCCGGGTCGTTGAACTCCTCGATGTACCTCATCGCCTGCCCTCCGGCTCCGTGGCCGCCTCCTCCGCCTCGGCGCGCGCCCACGCGTCGCCGAACTCCTCCTCCAGCAGACCGAGTTCCTCGAACAGGGCCAGTGAGGCCCGGGCCGACTCCTCGTCCAGCCGCTGGAGCGCGAAACCGACGTGGACGATGACGTACTCGCCCACCTGGGCGTCGGGGACGTACGCCAGGCACACGTCCTTGACCACCCCGCCGAAATCGACCCGCGCCATGCGCGTGCCGTCCCGGTCCTCGATCCCGGCCACACGGCCGGGTACCGCCAGGCACATCAGCGTCCTCCTTGTCGTTGCGAACGTTGCGAGCGGCCGGTATGTCCGGCGTGCGCCGCCACGACCAGCTGGCCGAGCGCGAGACCGCCGTCGCCCGGCGGCACCCGCCGGTGGCGGAGCACCGTGAAGCCGTCCGCCGCGAGCAGCGCGGCGCACTCGGCGTCGAGCAGCGCGTTGGCGAACACCCCGCCCGACAGCGCGGCCACGCCCGCCCCCGTCTCCCGGCGCGCGGACCGGCAGACCTGCAGCACGGCCGCCGCGACCGCGCGGTGGAAGCGGGCGGCGATCACCGGGACCGGCACCCCGCGCCGCAGGTCGGCGACGATCGCGGCGAGCACCGGCCCGGGGTCCAGACCGCCGGCGAAGGCGTACGCACCGGTCCGTTCCGGCCAGGCACGCAGGGCCGCCGCCTCCAGTTCGACCGCCGCCTGGGCCTCGTAGTGGGTCCGGTGGCAGACCCCGGCGAGGGAGGAGACCGCGTCGAAGAGCCGGCCCATGCTGGAGGTCGGCACGCACGCCGTGCCCCGGTCCAGCTGCTGCCGCAGCATCCGCAGCTCGTCGGGCGGGCAGGCGGCGACGCAGGGCAGGTCCGCGTCCCACGGCAGACGGGCGGCGCGCAGCCGGGCCAGCGCCGTGCGGCAGGGGTTGGCCACGCCCGCGTCCCCGCCGGGCAACGGCGCGTACGACAGACGGGCGAAGCGGCGGTAGCCGTCGTAGCCCGCGACCAGCAGCACCTCGCCGCCCCAGACCGCCCCGTCGTCGCCGTATCCGGTGCCGTCGAAGGCGACGCCGATGACGCGGGCGCCGCCGTCCAGCCCGTGCTCGGCCATCAGGGACGCGACGTGGGCGTGGTGGTGCTGCACCGGGCGCAGGGCCAGGCCGCCCGCCCGCGCGGCACGCCGCGCCCACCGCGCCGAGTGGTACCCGGAGTGCCGGTCCGCCGCGAGCAGCTCGTGGTCGACGCCGGTCAGCGCGCGCAGCCGCCCCGCGGCCCGCTCGAAGGCCCGTACGGTGGCCAGGTCGCCCATGTCGCCGATGTGCGGGGAGAACCAGGCGCTGCCCTCCGCCCCGAGACACAGGGCGTTCTTGAGGTCGCCGCCCACGGCGAGGGCCGGGGTGACGGGGACGGGCAGCGCGACCGGCTCGGGGACGTGGCCGCGCGACCGGCGCAGCACCACCTCGCCCCCTCCGTCCGGGCGGACGCGGACCACGGAGTCGTCGCAGGGCGCCTCGATGACCCGGTCGTGCCAGAGCCAGGCGTCGGCGATCCCGGCGAGCCGCTCCAGCGCCTCGGCGTCGTCCGTGACGATCGGCTCCCCGGAACGGTTCCCGCTGGTCATCACCAGGACCTGCGGTCCCGGCGGGTCACCGGGCAGCCCGAACAGCAGCCGGTGCAGCGGGGTGTACGGCAGCATCACGCCGATGTCCGGGCTGCCCGGGCACACCGACCCGGCCGTCCCCGGGGCGCCCGTGCGGCGCAGCAGCACGATCGGCCGCCGCCGGCCCGTCAGCACCGCCCGCTCCTCGGGACCGACGTGGGCCAGCCGCTCGGCGCCCGCCAGGTCGGCGCACATGACGGCGAACGGCTTCCGGCTGCGCCGCTTGCGCGTGCGCAGGGTGGTGACGGCCCGTTCGTCGGTGGCGTCGCAGGCGAGGTGGTAACCGCCGAGCCCCTTCACGGCGAGCACGGCGCCCCGCGCCAGCAGCCGCCGCGCCTCGGCGAGAGCCCCCTCGCCCTCGTACGGGCGCCCGCCGGGCACCGTGAGCCGCAGCCGGGGTCCGCAGTCGTGGCACGCCACCGGCTGGGCGTGGAAACGACGGTCGGCCGGGTCCGCGTACTCGGTGGCGCACTCCCGGCACAGCGGGAACGCCGCCATGGTGGTGGTCGCCCGGTCGTAGGGCAGGCCGGTGGAGATGGTGAAGCGGGGGCCGCAGTGCGTGCACGTGATGAAGGGGTGCCGGTGGCGACGGTCCGCCGGGTCGGCCAGCTCCCGCAGACAGTCGTCACAGGGCGCGGTGTCCGGCGGGACGAGCGTCCGCCTCCCGCCGTCGCCGTCGTCCTCGGACGCGTGGATGACGAATCCGGACGCGCCGAGGGCCGGTACGGTCTCGTACGCCACCTCCCGGACGTCCGCCAGGGGCGGTGGCCTCTCGATGAGGGCCCGGCAGAACTCCGCGACGGACCCGGCGGCGCCCTCCACCTCGGCGACCACGCCCTCGGCGCCGTTGCGCACATGACCCGCGAGGTCCAGCTCCGCCGCCAGCCGGTGCACGAAGGGCCGGAACCCGACGCCCTGCACGGTGCCCCGCACGATCACCCGCCGCCGTACCGCGGGCGAGGGCGGGGAGCCGGCCGTGTCCGGGGCCGTCGTCGTGGAGGTCACGCGGTGGTGGCCCGCGACGCGTGCCCGTGGTCGTGAGCCGTGCCGTGGTCGTGGGCCGGAGCGTGGTCGTGGGCGGGGCCGTGGTGGTGGCCGTGGTTGCGCAGGTGGTCCGCCGCGAGCAGCGGGGCGTGCGGCGCCGCTCCGTCGGCGACGGTGAGGATCCGGTCGAGCAGCGTGTCGACGCCCTGCCCGGTGCGGGCGGAGGTGCGCAGGATCTCCACGCCGGGATTGACGCGTTCCACGGCCGTCGAGAAGGCGGCGTCGTCGAAGCCAGCGGCGTCGGCGAGATCCGTCTTCGTCAGCACCAGGAGATGGGCCCCGCCGAAGGCGGTCGGGTACTTCAGCGGCTTGTCCTCGCCCTCGGTCACCGACATCAGCGTCACGCGCAGCGTCTCGCCCAGGTCGTAGGAGGCGGGACAGACCAGGTTCCCGACGTTCTCCACGAACAGCAGGCGCGTGCCGGGCGGGAGCCAGCCGTCGAGCAGTCCGCGGACCTGCGCGGACTCCAGGTGGCACAGGCCGCCGGTCAGCACCTGCCGCACCGGCGCCCCGGAGCGGGCGAGGCGGCGGGCGTCGTTCTCGGTGGCCAGGTCGGCGGTGAGGGCGGCGACCGCCACGCCCCGCTCGCGGGCCCGGCGCAGCACGATCTCGAGCAGTGCGGTCTTGCCGCTGCCGGGGCTGGAGAGCAGGTTGACGGCCGTCACCCGCCGACTCGCCAGGTCGGCGCGGAGTTCGGCCGCCAGACCGTCGTTCTTGGCCAGTACGGCCGTCCGTACGTCGACGCTGCGGCACATCACGGGCTCCCTGCCATTCGTACCTCCGCCAGTTCCAGTTCCCGCCCGGTCAGCAGCTCGGCCGCCGGGGTGTCGCAGTGCGGGCACCACAGCGCGGGCGGCGAACCGACCGCGAACCGCGCGTCGCAGCCGCCGCAGCGGGCCCGGGCCGGCACCTCCTCGATGACCAGCTCCGCGCCGTCCAGCGCGGTGCCCTCGGCCACCAGCGAGAAGGAGAAGCGCAGCGCGTCCGGGACCACACCCGCCAGCTCGCCGATCCGCAGCGTCACACCCGCCACCGTGTCCGCCCCGTGGTCGCGGGCCACGCTTTCGGCGCTCTCCACGACGGCGGCGGCGATCGACAGCTCGTGCATGGTCCGCCACGCTAGGCACGGCCACGGCCCCGCCCGGGCAGGCGACGGCGGACGGTGTCCGTTTTCCCCCGGGCGGCCCAAGCGCACGGCCGCCGGGGCGTGGCTCCCGCGCCGGGCCCGGACGGCCGGGGAGCATCGCGGCCGTGATGCGGATTCTGCTTCTCGCGAGCGCGTTCAACAGTCTCACCCAGCGGGTCTTCGCGGAGCTGCGCGACCGCGGCCACACGGTCGCCGTGGAACTCGCGCTCGGTGACGACCGGCGGCTCACCACCGCGGTGCACGGGCACGCTCCCGACCTGGTGATCGCCCCCATGCTGACGACCGCCGTCCCGGAGGAGGTCTGGTCGGCGTACACCTGTCTGATCGTGCACCCGGGGCCGCCCGGTGACCGGGGCCCCTCGTCGCTCGACCGGGCGGTCCAGGAAGGCCGCGAGCGCTGGGGTGTGACCGTGCTGCAGGCGGTGGCCGAGATGGACGCCGGACCGGTGTGGGCGTCGGCCGGCTTCACCGTGCCCCCGGACGTCGGCAAGAGCGACCTGTACCGCGGCGAGCTCGCCGACGCCGCCGTGGGCGCGGTCCTGCTCGCCGTCGAACGCGTCGCCTCCGGCTCGTACACCCCCGTCACGCCGCCGGAACACACCTGGCAGCCGTACCTGCGCCAGGAGGAGCGCCGGATCGACTGGCACCGCGACCCGACGGAGACGGTCCTGCGCAAGCTGCGGGCCGCCGACTCACAGCCCGGCGTGCTGGACACCTTCCTGGGCGGCGAGTGGTACCTGCACGGCGGCCACCCCGAACCCCACCTCACCGGCCCCCCGGGCGAGATCCTGGCCACCCGTCACGGCGCGGTCTGCCGCGCGACGGTGGACGGCGCGGTCTGGATCCCGGAACTGCGCCCGCGCCGCACGCCCGGAGGACCGGCGACCTTCAAACTGCCGGCGACCCTGGCGCACCAGGGGCTCGGGGAGGAACCGCGCGACCGGCCCCCCACGACCCGCACGCCCGAACCGACAGCCGGAAGCTACGCCGACATCACCTACGAGGAACGGGGAACCGTCGGCTTCCTCCGCTTCCGCTTCCCCGGCGGAGCCATGAGCACCGACCGGTGCCGCCGTCTCCTCGACGCCTACCGGCACGCCCGCACCCGCCCGGTGGACGTCATCGTGCTCGGGGGAGAGAGGGACTTCTTCTCCAACGGCATCCACCTGAACGTCATCGAGGCCGCCCCCGACCCCGCCGCCGAGTCGCTCGCCAACATCGAGGCCATCGACGACCTGGTGGCGGAGATCCTGACCACCACCGACCGCCTGGTGGTCGCGGCGCTGCCCGGCAACGCGGCGGCGGGCGGCGCGATGCTGGCCCTCGCGGCGGACGAGGTGTGGTGCCGCGGCGGCGCCGTCCTCAACCCGCACTACCGGCTGATGGGGCTGTACGGCTCCGAGTACTGGACCTACACCCTGCCCCGCCGGGTCGGTCCGGCGGTCGCCGCGCGGCTCACCGAGGACGCGCTGCCGCTCACCGCCACCGCCGCCCAGGCGCTGGGGCTGGTGGACCGGGTCGTCGACTGCGCACCGGGGGAGTTCACCGGCGAGGTCACCCGGATGGCCGACCGGCTGGCCCGTTCGGCGGGACTGCCCGCCCGGCTGGGCGCGAAGAAGGCGGCGCGCCAGCGCGACGAGGCCGTGCGCCCGCTCAGCGCCCACCGCGCCGCGGAACTGGAGCGCATGCGGGCCGTCTTCGACGACCCGGCCGCTCCCTACCACGCGCTGCGCTCCGCCTTCGTACGCAAGCGTCGGCCGAACGAGACGCCGCAGCACCTCCGAACGGAGTGTCCGAATGGTGGGTGATTGCGTGCTATGTCAGCCTGCTTCGGGGGACGCCGCAAGGAAGGGATCCCATGAGCACCGACACCCAGGCCCCCGCGGCCGTGGAGGAGGTTCACATCCTGTGGACCTCGGAAGGCATGAGCTGCGACGGCGACACCATCTCGGTCACCGCCGCCTCGCTGCCCAGTCTGGAGGACGTCGTCCTCGGAGCCATTCCGGGACTGCCGAAGGTCGTGCTGCACAACAAGGTGCTCTCGTACGACAGCGGTGACGACTTCACCCGCCCCTTCCACGAGGCCGCCAACGGCGAACTCGGGGCGCCGTACGTCCTCGTCGTGGAGGGCTCGATCCCCAACGAGCGCATCAACGGCGACGGTTACTGGACCTCGATGGGCAACGACCCCCGCACGGGCGAGCCCATCACCTTCAACACCTGGATCGACCGGCTGGCCCCCGGCGCCTTCGCCGTCGTCGCGATCGGGACCTGCGCCACGTACGGCGGCATCCACGCCATGGCGGGCAACCCCACGGGCTGCATGGGCCTGGCCGACTACCTCGGCTGGGACTTCCGTTCGGCCGGCGGGCTGCCGATCGTCAACGTGCCCGGCTGCCCCGTCCAGCCCGACAACTTCATGGAAACGGTGACCTGGTTGCTCTACCAGGCGGCCGGGATGGCCCCGCCCATTCCGCTCGACGACAAGTTGCGCCCCACCTGGCTGTTCGGCAAGACCGTGCACGAGGGGTGCGACCGCGCCGCCTACTACGAGCAGGGCGACTTCGCCAAGGACTACAACTCGCCCAAGTGCCAGGTGAAGATCGGCTGCTGGGGCCCGGTCGTCAACTGCAACGTCCCCAAGCGCGGCTGGATGGACGGCATCGGCGGCTGCCCCAACGTCGGCGGCATCTGCATCGCCTGCACCATGCCCGGCTTCCCCGACAAGTTCATGCCGTTCATGGACGAGCCACCCGGCGGCAGCGTCTCGTCCGGGTTCATGGCCTCCACCTACGGACCGCTGGTGCGCACGCTGCGCGCCATCACCAACCGTTCGGTCAACCAAGAGCCCAAGTGGCGTCACAACCGCGACGAACTCACCTCCGGCTTCGCGCCGCGCTGGCCCGGCAAGTGACCCCAAACCCCCGGCACCCCCCTTGTGTGAAAGGAACCCGTCGAGTGACGACGAGCCAGGCCGCCCCCGCGGAGCAGCGCACCCTCACCGATGTCGCGTTCGATCCGATCACCCGGATCGTCGGCAACCTCGGCATCTACACGAAGATCGACTTCAATGCCCGTGAGGTCGTCGAGTGCAAGAGCACCTCATCGGTCTTCCGGGGCTACAGCGTCTTCATGAAGGGCAAGGATCCCCGCGACGCGCACTTCATCACCAGCCGCATCTGCGGCATCTGCGGGGACAACCACGCCACCTGCTCGGTGTACGCGCAGAACATGGCCTACGGCGTGAAGACCCCGCCGGTCGGTGAGTGGATCATCAACCTCGGCGAGGCCGCCGAGTACATGTTCGACCACACGATCTTCCAGGACAACATGGTCTTCGTCGACTACTGCGAACGCATGGTCAAGGAGACCAACCCGGGCGTGTGGGAGCGGGCCGAGCGCACCCCCGCCCCGCACGCGGACCAGCACGGCTGCCGCACCATCGGCGACATCATGCGCTCGTACAACCCCTTCGAAGGGGCCACCTACAAAGAGGCGCTGGTCATGAGCCGCCTCACCCGCGAGATGATCTGCCTGATGGAGGGCCGCCACGTGCACCCCTCCACGCTCTACCCGGGGGGTGTCGGCACGATGGCCACCCCCCAGGTCTTCACCGACTACCTGGTGCGGCTCACCCGCTGCATCGACTTCATCAAGCGTGCCGTCGCCATGAACGACGACGTCTTCGACTTCTTCTACGAGGCCCTGCCCGGCTACGAGCAGGTCGGCCGGCGGCGCACGCTGCTCGGCTGCTGGGGCGCCTTCCAGGATCCCGAGATCGTCGACTACAGCTACAAGAAGATGAACGAGTGGGGCAACCGCATGTTCGTCACCCCGGGCATCGTGGTCGACAACCAGCTCGTCACCACGGACCTGGTCGACATCAACCTCGGCATGCGGATCCTGCTCGGCAGCTCCTACTACGAGGACTGGACCGGCGAGGAGACGTTCGTCGACAAGGACCCGCTGGGCAACCCGGTCGACAAGCGCCACCCCTGGAACCAGACCACCCTGCCCGCGCCGCAGAAGCGTGACCTGGAGAACGGCAAGTACAGCTGGGTGATGAGCCCCCGCTGGTTCGACAAGCGCACCAACGACTTCCTCGCCCTGGACACCGGCGGCGGCCCCATCGCCCGTCTGTGGGTCACCGCCCTCGCCGGGAAGGTCACCACCCCGTACGTGCGCTCCACCGGCCACAGCGTGCAGATCACCCTGCCCAAGACGCCGTCCTCGCCCGAGCGGCAGCTGGAGTGGACGCCCCCGCCCTTCCCCAACACCATCGAGCGCAACCGGGCCCGCATGTACTTCGTCGCCTACGCGGCGGGCATGGCCCTGCACTTCGTCGACCAGGCCCTCAACGAGGTCCGCTCCGGCGTCACCAAGACGTTCCAGGACTTCAAGGTGCCCAAGGAGGCCATCGGCGTCGGCTTCCACGAGGCCGTGCGCGGGGTGCTCAGCCACCACATGGTCATCCGCGACGGCAAGATCGCCAACTACCACCCGTACCCGCCGACCCCGTGGAACGCGAGCCCCCGCGACTTCTACGGCACCCCCGGACCGTACGAGGACGCCGTGCAGGGCTGCCCGATCTTCGAGGAGAACGGGCCGGACAACTTCAAGGGCATCGACATCATGCGCACCGTCCGCAGCTTCGACCCCTGTCTGCCGTGCGGTGTCCACATGTACCTCGGTGGCGGCCGCACCCTCACCCAGTCCCACTCGCCGACCTTCGGCACCCTCGCGTAGGGCGGCCCGCGATGACGTGGGAACCCTGGGACGACGCGTACGCCCGTGGCCAGGTGGCGCTGGCCGAGGAGCGGCTGTCCGGTCTGGACACCCTGCCGGACGGGCTCGCCGCGCAGCGGGCAGCCGAGACCGTCGAGACACTCGTCGGGCTCTACGGACAGTGCCTGGGACGGGTCACCGCCCACCTGGCGGACCATCCCGACCTGCTGGAACGGCTGGCCGCCGACGAACTCGTGGGCCACCTCCTGCTCGTCCACGACCTGCACCCCGACCCGGTCGAGACCCGGGTACGGCAGGCCCTCGCCGCCCTGCCCGGCCCTCCGGAGCTGGTGGAGCTGTCCGGGACCGCCGCACGCGTCCGGATCCGGGGCGGCGGCTGCGGTTCGGCCCGGACCGAGCAGGCCGTACGGGACGCGGTGGCCGCGCGGGCTCCGGAGATCGAGGACGTACGGGTGGAGAGCGGTCAGGCGGACGGGGCGCTGATCCCCGTCGACGCGCTGTTCCGCGACCGCACACCCGTCGCCGGAGGGGCGTGCGGATGAGCCGGCTGCGGCGGGTGGCCCGGCAGGCATCCCGGGCCGGGAGACAGCGGGACCGGGAGGAGCGGTGCGACCTGTGCGCCGAGCCGCTGCCGACCGGGTACCCGCACCGCCACGTGCTCCAGTCCGCCACCGGCACGGTCTCCTGCGCCTGCCGTGCCTGCGCCGTGCTGTTCGACCACGGCGCAACCACGGCCGGCGGCTACCGCCTGCTGCCGCAGGAACGGTGCCGGCTCGAGGGCTGCCGCATCGACGACGCCGCCTGGGCGGGTCTCGGTGTCCCCGTCTCCCTCGCCTTCTTCACCCGTTCGGGCGAGGACGGCGAGGTCACCGCCGCCTACCCGAGCCCACTGGGCGCACTGCGCGCCACCGTCGCCGCGGACAGCTGGCGCGAGGTCGAGCAGTGCCACCCCGACCTGCCGGTGCACGTCACCGACGTACAGGCCCTGCTGGTGCACAGGAGCCGCGGGGCTGACGAGTACTGGCTCGTCCCGCTCGACGACTGCTACCGCCTGGTCGCCGTCGTGCGCGCACACTGGAAGGGACTGGACGGCGGCCCAGAGGTGTGGCAGCGGGTCGAGGACTTCTTCCGTGAACTGACCGAACCCACTCCCTTCACCACCGAGGAGGCGTCATGGGCATCACCGTAGGCAAACCCGACGTCGAGCCCGACAAGCCCGCCCACGTGGCGGGCGTACGGCGCGGCAACCACCGGGGCCTGATCAAGCACCAGCCGGGACACCGCCGCAACGACCGCACCACGGCCCGCAGCTACACCGGAATCAACGCCAAGCGCCGGAATCCGGTCGACCCGGACATGCCGAACCTGCCCACCCCATGACGGCGTCACCCGCGCTGTCCGCCCCGGTGACGGCGCCGGTCCTGGCGTTCTCCGTCACCGGAGCGGAGGAGGAGCGCTTCGCCGCGCTGCCCACCCTCCGTTTCGGCCTGGAGATCGTCAGGACCGGCGGACTGCCCGTCAGCTCCGTCGCCCTGACCACAGTCGTCCGTATCGACGTCGCCCGCCGCCGCTACGGCCCCGAGGCGCACGAGGCGCTCGGCGAGCTGTTCGGGGCGCCCGACCAGTGGGCGGCCGGCATGCGCCCCCTCACCTGGGCCCGCACCACCGTCCACGTCCCGGCCTTCGACGACCGCACGACGGTGGAGATCCCCGTCGAGTGCTCCTACGACACCGAGCTGGCCGTCACCAAGTACCTGCGCGCGGTCGGCGACGACGGCGACGTGCCGCTCGACTTCCTCTTCAGCGGCACCGTCTTCCACCGGACCCCAGGCGGACCCGGACTCGCCGCCTCCCGCGTCTCCTGGACCGACGGCGACACCCGCTACAGCCTGCCCGCCGCCCTCTGGCACTCCCTGACCGACCGCTACCACGCGGGCAGCCCCTGGCTGCGGCTCTCCCGCGAGACCTACGACCGCCTCGACGCCTACCGCGCCCGGCACGTCCTCGGCACCCCCGACGACGCCGTGCGCGCCCTGCTCGACGGCACCGCCCACCACCACTCGGGGACCTCCACCACATGACCCTCACCGACCAACCGCACCCCGCGGTCCTCTCCGACGTCGAGAAGATCACCCGGACCTGCCTGTACGAGGGCTACCTGCTGTGGCCCTACCGCAGATCCGCGCTGAAGAACGCCAAACGCTGGACCTTCGGCGGTGTCTTCCCCGCCGCCTGCGCCGACGCGCTCGGCGAACCCGCCACCATGTCCACCCAGGTGCTCCACGAGGGGCCCGCCGACGACCTCACGGTGCGGGTGCGCTTCCTCCACGTGGTGGACCGCACGGTGACGCGGGACGGCCGGGCCGTCGACGAACTGACCGTGGCGGGGGAGCGGTACGTCAGCTGGCAGGAGGTGACCGAACGGGAGGTCGTGCTGACCGGAGCCCCCGCCACCGCGGCCGTCGACATCCCCGAGGGCACCGCCACCGAGGAACTGCCGGGCGCGACCGCCTGCCTCGTCCGGGCCTGGCGGCGGCTCACCGGCACGGTCGAGGTCACGGCCGACCCGGTCGCGGACGGCGTACGCCGGCTGACCGTACGGATCACCAACACCACCGCGTGCCCGGTACCGGAACCGGGTGCCCGGCACGCGAGGGAGGCCGCCGCGCCCTACGCCTTCGTCTCCACGCACACCGTGCTGCACAGCGGGAGCGGCCGCTTCGTCTCCCTCCTCGACCCGCCCGCCGCCCTGCGCGAGCACGCCGCCGCCTGCCGCAACGAGGGCACCTGGCCGGTCCTGGTCGGCGCCGACGCGGGCGACGGCCGGGCGCACGCGGTGCTGTCCTCGCCGGTCACCCTGTACGACTTCCCGCGGGTCGCGCCCGAGAGCCCGGGCGACCTGTTCGACGGGACCGAGATCGACCAGCTGCTCGTGCTGAGCGTGCTGAGCATGACCGAGGAGGAGCGCGCCGAGGCACGGGCGAGTGACCCGCGGGCACGCGAGATCCTCGACCGCTGCGCCGGACTCGGCACCGACGACCTGATGAACCTGCACGGCACCATCCGCGAGTTCCGCACGGCCCCCGGGGAGGGACGGTGAACGGCGTCTCCTTCCGTCCCGGCACCCGGGTGCGGCTGCGGCCCTCCCGCCGGGCGGACATCATGGACCTCGCCCTGACCGGGCGGATCGCCGAAGTCGCGGCCGTGGAGGAGGATTTCGAGGGGCAGCTGCACGTCGCCGTCGTCCTCGAGGGCGACCCGGGCCGCGACCTGGGTGCCGCGAGCCAGATCGGCCACCGGTTCTTCTTCGCCCCCGACGAACTCGAACCGCTGGGCGGGCCCGACGGCGCGCCGCCCGCCCACCGCGTGCTCGTCGCGGGCGTCGGCAACATCTTCATGGCCGACGACGGCTTCGGCCCCGAGGCCGCCGCCGCCCTCGCCCGCCGCACGCTGCCCGACGGCGTCCACGTCGCCGACTTCGGCATCCGCGGCATGGATCTCGCGTACCGCATGCTGGACGGTTACGACACCGTCGTCCTGCTGGACGCCACCCCGCACGGACAGTCGCCCGGCACCCTCAGCGTCATCGAACCCGACCTCGCCGCGCTCCCCGCCCACGGCGCTCCCGAGGCCCACGCCATGGACCCCGTGAAGGTCCTCGCCCTCGCCCGGCGGCTGGGCGACGGGGACCTGCCCCGCGTCCTCGTCGTCGGCTGCGAGCCCGAGGTCCGTATGAACGGCGACGAGGTGGATGTCGTCGTCGGTCTCAGCGATCCGGTCCGCGAGGCCGTCGAGCGTTCCGTGCCGTTCGTCGAGTCGCTGCTCGCCGACCTCCTCGCCGACGCCGTCGAGAGGAGGTGAACCCCGCCATGGAGAAAGGCATCTTCATCCCCGCCCGCGTCGTGAAGGCCGCGGTCGGAGCCGTCAGCGCCGTGCTGGTCCTGATCGCCCTGGCCGAACTGCCCGAAGCTCGCCGGTACCTCAGGCTGAAGTCCATGTGATGCGGGCGCCTGACGGGCATCCGCCCTGATCAGGCGCCCTTCCCACTTCGCTCACCGGTCCCGGACCACCCGGGCCGCGGCCCGCTCAGGGCCAGACGCCGGAGAAGTCGACGGTCCGCGCCCACTCCGGGTGGTCTATCAGGGGATTGCGGTTCCCCTGTATCTCGGCGATGGCCGCGTTGCGATGCAGCTCGTACTCGGTCACGGGTTCGTCGTCGTGCCACTCCAGGAGGGCGGGCAGCCGTTCCGGGGGGAACTCCCTCGCCTCGTCACCGACGGTCCCGGGGTACCGCAACAGGAAGTACAGGGTCGCCCTGGCCACGGCCCCCCTGCTGTGCTCGGGTTCAAATCCCGTGCTCTCGCGCATGCCGCAGTCCTCCCGTACGACCTCGTCGAAGTCGGGGAAGTCCATGTACGGGATGTTGCCGCGGAAGCTGTTGCACGCGGGCTCGCACGCGAACAGGTGATGCAGGTCACCGCGCATGGGCTCGCGCTTGGCGAACCATGACTGGGGCACGACGTGCTCGCAGTTGAACGGCAGCGACGCCTCCAGAGCGTCGAGCTCCTCGGCGAGTTCGGCCGAGCCCGCCGTGCTCTCGCGCAGCAGGAACTCCTGCAGACCCCGGAGCCGGGCCGCCTCGGCGGCGGCGTCGGCGCGGATGAGTTCCTCCGGGGTGAACGTCTTGCCGGAGTAGACGCTGCGCAGGAGACGGTCGGGGTGGAGGTCGACCCACGGGTAGAGCAGCCGCGACGGCTTGTAGGAGGGGCGGCGCGCGTGGCTCTCCTCCAGCAGGCCGGTCAGCGCACGGCGCAGCGCGTCGCCGTCCGCGCCGTCGTCGACGGTCGCGTAGTAGGCGTCGCGCGCCTCCCGGTCGGCCTCCGGGTCGTAGTAGACGCGTTCCTCCCCGAGCCGGAGGTTGCGCAGCGCCGCGTGCAGGTCCCGCTCGACGGCGTCACCCGCCGCGGCGGAGCCGCCGTCCACCTGCCCTGCCGAGGGGCGGACCGGCGGCAGGACGGCGGCCGTGCCGATCGAGGGCAGCACGGACACGGAGTGACCCGAGGCGTGCTGTCCGGGGGTGGGCAGTTCGACGCCGACGGTGATCCGCAGCGGCACGGTGAGGCCGACGGCTCCGCCGGCGGCGGTGACGTGAGCCGAACCGTTCGTCGCGAACCCGTCGGCGGCCGGCCCCGCCGCTGCCGTCCGCGGTGCGCCCTCGCCCGGCCCCGGTGTGCCGGGCGGCCGGAACAGCTCGTCCCGCAGCCGGGCCGCGGTCCCGGTCAGCGTGAGCCTGCTCAGCGCCTGCAGTACGCGGCTGATGCGCACCCCTTCGTTGGCCTTCCACGCCAGCCGGTGCTCGCCCATCCCCGGCCGCCAGACGGTTCCGTCGATGGCCAGGGGCCGGCCCTGGTCGTCGGTCTTCGGCACCGCCGAGTGGTGCAGGGCGACGACTTCCCACTGGTCGTTGAAGACGGGTGATCCCGAGGAGCCCGGCGCGGTGTCGGTCGCGTAGTGGACGAACCGGTCCAGCAGATCGACGATCTGGTTCTCGCGCAGCGCGAGTTGTTTCGGCTCGCCGTTGGGGTGCTGAATGATATTGACGAATTCCCCGAGAATGGCCTTGCCCTGCGCCCCGTCCAGGGGCAGCCAGTCGAAATCGGCGAGCTGCTCGCCCTGCCGGCCGCGCTCGGCCACGGCGACCACGCTGAAATCCAGGTCACGGTCGGTCGCGAAGAACCTCTGAGGCTCGAGCGCGAAGGTGACCGGGTCGAGGGGCAGCCCGTCCAGCCCTGCCTGGAAGTCGAATTCGACGACGGCGCGAGCCGCTTCCTCCGGGTTGCGCAGGACGTGGTTGTTGGTCATCAGCAGCGAGGGGGACACCATGAAGCCGGTGCCGTGGTGCCCGCCCGTCGGGGTCCTGACGGTCACCCGCCCGATCGACCGGGAGGCCAGGTGCCCTCCCTCCAGGAAGGCCACGCCGGTGAGGTTGTTCCGGCCCATCAGGCGTTCCAGGCCGAGCACGTCGGCGCCGAAGTTCTCCGGGGCCAGCGGCAGAGTGCTGCCCGTGGACGCGGCGGGCAGTGTCGGTGTCCGCTCGATCGACCTGGCCAGTGACCAGTCGGCGTTCAGCCGTGCCAGCCGCTTCCTGACCCGGTCGGGCGCGTCGGCGTACAGCACGCCCCGGCGCTCGATGGTCCGGCGGGTCTCCTCGCGCTGTGCGGCGCGGCTCTCGAAACGCTCTCCGGCTTTTTCCAGTTGCGCCAGGTAATCGGTCTCCGCTTCGGAAACGTGTTCTGCGGTGATCATGCGCGCCTCCGTGGTTCTCGGCTCTCCCTTCCATTGTGTGCACCGGCTCCCATGATTTTCCCCTCGTGGAATTTTCCCGGATCAGTGGTCGTCGATTCAAATGTCACCCGGTCAATCAGGCCTTTTCTGCATCACTAATTCCTCCCCGTGCGTGCGCAGATGGGCGCGCCTACCATGAGGACAGAGAAATCGTGGACCAGGCTCAAGGTCCTTTTCGGAAAGGTTGACGCGCAGGTCGCCGACGGAGCGGAGGAGGAGACTCCGAGTGGCTACTCAGGTCTGCAATCACACCAAGTCCCGGCCGACCGTCGGGCGCGGCTCGTCAGGCCCGGCGGTGAAACAGGCGCAGTGCTACCTCAACAACTCGCTCACCGGCCGACGACTTGCCGAGGACGGCGTCTTCGGTCCGGTCACCGAAGCGGCGGCCCGCAGGTTCCAGCAGTGCGCGGACATCACGGTCGACGGCGTCGTCGGCGCCCAGACCTGGTCGCACCTGACCTTCTGGGCCCACAGCCCGAACTTCGTGTGCTGAACGGCAGGTGGGGCGGCCTCGGCACCGTGACACTCCCACGAGCCGTGTGGTCGGTGATGTGGATCACAGGTCCTGGACCTCAAGTGCGCTTGAGGAAGCAGGCTGATGCACACCACGAACCACGAAGCTGAGGAGAATCGTGATGGCCACCCTGCTCCACATCGACACCTCGCTCAACCACGAGAACTCGCACTCCCGCGCGGTGACCGCCGCCTTCCGCACGGCATGGGAGAGCGAACATCCGCAGGGCAGGGTGATCCACCGCGATCTCGACACCGACCCGGTACCGCACCTGCGGGCCGCCGCCTACTACGCCGGTTTCACGGCTCCCGCCGACCGGTCCCCCGAGGAGCGGGCCGCCTTCGCACTGCGCGGCCGGCTGATCGAGGAGGCCGAGGCGGCGGACGTGATCCTGCTCGGCGCCCCGATGTACAACTACTCGATCCCCTCGGCGTTGAAGGCCTGGATCGACCACGTCGTCGCCGTGGGCCGCACCGCGATGACCGAGAACCCCTCGCTCGCGGGCAAGCCAGCCGTCGTCGTGACCAGCCGCGGCGGGTCGTACCAGGAGGGCACTCCCCAGTACGGCAACGACTATGTGCAGAGCTACCTCCAGCAGGTCCTCGGCACCGGTCTCGGCCTGGACGTCACCTTCATCGTCCCCGAGCTCACGATGGCCCCGGCCGTGCCCGCGATGGCCGACCTGGTCCCGCTGTTCGAGGCCTCCCGCACCGAGTCCCTCGCGGCCGCCGAGTCCCACGCCAGGAAACTGGTGATGCGTCTGGCCGCGTAACCGCACCGCGTAGCCGTCCCGCCCCGCTGTGCGTCGCCGGCGCACGGCTGCTCGGCACGAGCCGCGGACCGGCCCCGCAGGAGCCGGTCCGACGCCCCGGCGAGCTCAGCCTCGGGGGTCCGTGCGCCGCCGGGCGCGGACCCGCTCCAGGGCCTCCCTGAACGCGGGCTGGTGCAGGGAACGCACCTGGCGGTCGAACTCGATGTCGACCATCCGCGTGAAGTCGGATTCCGCGCCGCTCTCGTACAGGCTCCGCTTGACCGTGCGCAGCAGGACGGGGTCGGTGCCCGCGGCCCGCCCGCCGAGGGCCACCGCCTCATCGACGAGTTCGGCGCCGGGAAGGCACCGCAGCACCAGTCCGGCGTCGGCGGCCTCCCGCCCGGTGAGCGGCTGGGAGAGCAGGAGCATGGTGGCGGCCCGCTGGTGGCCGACGGCGCGGGTGAGCATCCAGGTGTGGCCGCCGCCCGGGTGCAGTCCGAGCCGGGTGAACCGGCAGTCGAACAGGGCCTCTTCGGAAGCCAGCCGGATGTCGCAGGCCAGCGCGAGGTTGAGGCCCGCCCCCACCGCCGGGCCGTTGACGGCGGCGATGGTCGGCAGCCGGCACGAGGCGACCCGCAGGAAGCCCGCGTACACCTCCCGCAGCCGGTGCTCCTCGCCCTCGGCGGCGGCCAGCAGGTTGTCCAGTTCGGCGCCCGCGCAGAAGGCCGGGCCCGCGCCCGTGAGCACGATCGCGCTGACGGCATCGTCCCGCTCGCACGCGTCGACGGCGTCTACCAGATCACGCACCATCCCCGGTGACAGGACGTTACGGCGGTCCGGATCGTCCAGGCGGAGCACCGCCACCGTGTCCCGGATCTCCAAGTGGACGAGTGGCCGGTGTGCCTGCGGCTCGTTCATGCTGCTCCTTGCCGGTGTGCCGGACGGTCGACGGGTTCTCCCCGGACACCTTGCCAAGGGGCGAGGGGTGAAGCGCGTCGAACACGGCCGACCGCCCGGAGCGGTGTCGGTCGGAAACGGCGGCCGCTCGGTCAGGTGTCCTCCGACGCCGGGCCGGGCGGGAACCTCTTCCGTGCGTGCTCACCGGCCGCGGCCCGGCACGGACGACGGCCGCGGTGGCGGTGGCGTCGGGGCGGCGGTGACAACCGCCCGGCACGGCCGCTCAGCCGCCGCCGCAGACGGGAAGTGTCGGACCCCGGCCGTCGCGCAGGGCGTCCAGGCGTCGCAACTGGTCCTCCAGCGCGTCGGGCGAGACGAGGAAGTGCAGGACGGCCTGGTGGAAGGCGTCGCGCAGGACCGGGGGCATGGTGTCCGAGGCGTCCCAGCAGAGCGTCTGCCGCGAGCCGCGCAGGATCGAGCCGATCTTCCGCCGCACCGGGTCGTCGTGGCGGTCCGGTGCGGCGGCCCTTTTGTTGGCCGTGAAGTCCGGCAGCCCGGTACCGGGGTCGGCCAGGAACCGGATCAGCTCCTTCGCCTCGTCGGTCGCGTTCAGCAGGGCCGCGAGGTCACCGGAGACCTCCCAGTGTCCGGCGTCCGGCCGAGCACCGGGGATGACCTGCGCGGAGTGGACGAAGTCGCCGTCGACCCGCTTCCAGTCCGCGGCACGGAACGACCCCTGGTGCTCCAGGCGCTCCCGCGGGCAGTCCTGGCCGAAGTCGTCCTTCAGCACGCGCTCGGCACGCTTCCTGTCGCCCGCGCCCACCAGGTCGCCCCAGGTCTCCCAGGCCCTGCGCACCCGCGCGTCCGTCCACGCGAGGTCGCCGGTCGCCCACTGCGCGTAGACCCCGGGGCCGGCCTGCTGGAGCAGGATGTCCTCCACCCAGTCGGTGCCCGGCCAGCCGGAGGTCGCGCCGGACTCCATGCCCAGGCACCAGCCGTCGGGTTCGCCGGCGACCTTCGCCGTCTCGGCATCCGACAGGCCTCCCGCGTGCCACACCATGCTCTTCAGACCGGTCTTGACCGGCAGCCAGTACGTGCGGGCCCGGCCGTCCTCGCCCGCCACCTTCGGCCTCCAGACGCCGTCGTAGTCACCGGCGTCGAACAGGCCGTCCAACGGCTCGAGTCTGCCCTCGGCCGCGTAGGCCATCAGTTCACCGGGCCCCGGCAGCACGGCCACGTCGGGCTGCGTACCGGCCGCGAGATCGGCGGCCAGCACCTGGCTCAGGGCGGAGCTGCCCTGGTAGACGACATCGATGCGGTGCTCCTGCTCGAACGCGTGCACGGCGCGCTCGAACTGCTCCTTCTCGCCGCCGCTCCAGTTGGCCAGGACGGTGACCGAACCCGTCCAGCCCCGCGCCCACCGCACGCCCGCGGCCACCCCCGCCACGAGCAGGACCAGACAGACGCAGACGATGCCGAGGGTCCGGGCACGCGGCCGTCTCATCGCGGCACCCGGAACCGGTACTCGGAGATCCGCGGCCAGAGCCCCACCAGCGTCAACGTCATCAGCAACACCCCTCCGACCAGGACCCACCCGGACAGTGACGCCCAGAGACCCGCGTCCGCCATGTACCGCTCCACGTCCGCACCGGCCTCGGGGATCTCGTCCGCGGCCCGGGCCTCGCGGAGCTCGGCGAGGGAGTCGCCCATCGCCGTGTGCGCCCGCGCGGTGAACCAGCCGAGGACCGCCACCCCGGCCGCGCACAGGACGGTCGCGGCGAGCAGGGGCGGGTGCACGGCGCGCCGGAACCGGCGCCGCGAGAACCACTGCGCCTCCACCAGCGCCGCGCACAGCGCGAGACACAGCACCAGGACCGCGCCCCAGCCCAGCCGCAGCGGCCAGGGGAAGGACGCCTGCTCCTCGGCGACGTCCAGTTGTGCGTTCCGCAGCTCGTCGAGGCGGTCGACGATGTCGTTCCGGCCCTGTTCCGCGTAGTGCAGATACGCCCCGCGCAGCGACGCGTCCGGTTCCTTGCCGGCCCGCTCCACCCAGGCCGCGTAGACGGTGATCAGCCCGGTGACGGTCTGCAGGGTGTGACGGTCCGCCAGACCGGTGACGTTCTCCGAGGCCGCGACGGCGATGCTCTGGTGGGCGACCGAGATCCGGGTGTGGAACTCACCGGTCGTGTCACCCGCGGGCCCGCCCCCGTCGACGGCGTCGTGCGCCCGGAGCAGCGCGTTCCTCGCGGTGTCCACGGCCAGGATCCCCGGCGCGCTCGACGTCGCCAGCGGGACGGTGTCGTCGTGCACACCCCGGTAGGCGCCGAACAGGACGAGGGTGGTCACGGCCCCGAGGGCCAGCAGCAGGGAGAGCCTGCGGGCCAGGTCCCGCCCGGTGGTGCTCACGGCCGCTCCCGGAGCCGGTGACCGCACAGGGGGCAGAAGCGCGCGTCCGCCGAGGCCTTCCCGTCGCAGGCCGGGCACCGCACGGTGGCCGCGGCCGGCGCCATGACCTCCGGGCCGTCGGCGGAACCCGACCCGGGACCGTACGTGCTGTGGCTGCTGGCGGTGATCAGATGCTCGAAGTCGACGGCCGCCACGCCCGGACGGAGCCTGACCCGCCCGGCGGCGGCGTCGACGATCTCCACGAGCCGCCCGAGCCGGTCGAGCGACTGGTCCGCGCCGATGGTGTGGGCGAGGTGCACGGCCCTGCCCAGATGGTGCTCCGCCAGGTCGCGCTCACCGCGGCGGTGGGCGTCGGTCGCGGCGGCGACGGCCTCCCCGAGCCGCTGGTGCTGCTCGAAGTGCTCGACCTGGACGTCGGTGTGCCGGGACAGGGCCGGATCGTCGGTCCAGTGCACGACGCACGGCTGGGGCGGCGCCAGCCGTACGCCGTCGCCGCCGGGCAGGTCGAGGGCGACGACCGCGAGTTGCAGGTCCTCCCCGCGGGGCCGCCCGGTGGGGTCGGCGGACAGGCACAGCTGATAGCGGCGGGTCTCGTCGCCCCACGCCCGGGTGACGAACCGCAGAGCCCCGTCGTCCCGCCCCGCGCCGTCGGGGGCGAGCTCCACCTCGGTGGGGAAGACCTGCTTGAGGTAGCGCACCTCGGCCCCGGCCATCGGGGTCACCGAGATCACCAGTTCGGGAACGCGCTTCGCGAGCAGACGGCGCATCAGCTGCTCGTACTCCCGCGCGAGCGCCGCCTCCTCCCGCACCGAGGAGGCCTCACCGTGCAGGCGGCCGGTGATGCGCAGGAGCTCCCGCCCGTCCCAGCCGTCGCCGATGCCCCAGGCGTCGCAGACGAAGCGGCCGGCGCACGCCTCCAGCACGTCCGACAGCGGCATCAGCTCGTCGTGCTGGTTCCTGCCGTCGGTGAGCAGCAGGACGTGCCCGATGGGCGCGGCCTGCTCCGCCAGCAGCCGGCGGGACAGGTCGAGCCAGCTGCCGATACAGGTGCCTCCCCCCGTGATCAGACGGTGCACGGCCTGCTCCGCCTCCGCGCGCCGCCGGGCGTCCGCCCGGGCCATCGTCTCGGTCGCCGGATAGACCATGGTCGCCGACTGCGTACCCCGGACCACCGCGAAAGGGGTGCCGTCCGGCAGCATCCGCAACGCCGCCACGGCCGCCTGGTGGGCGGCACGGAGCTTCTCCTGCGGATAGGCCATCGAGCTGGAGCAGTCCACGGCCAGGACCTGGGCGAGCACCGGGCCGGCTCCACCGCCGTGCTCCGTGCCCTCGGCCCCGACGGTCAGGATGGCGTGCATCTGCGGCTCACGCGCCTTCGCGGACAGGTACTTCCACTGGCTGATCCCGAGGCCGACCGTGGCGTTGCGCCCCGCCGCGCCTTTGGCCGCGTGCATGTCTCGTGCGTCTCTGTTCACGGATGCGCCTGCGTCCACGGTGTCCGTGCTCCTCGCCTCGTCCCAGGGCCGTCGGCCCGCCCGCCGGCCCGTTCCCGGCCCGCCGGTGTCCCACCCGCGGGCCCCGCACCCTCACGTCGTCCGCCGCCACCCCCGGAACAGGTCCCGCAGACCGGCCGCCTCGGGGAGCACCGCGTAGGCCCGGTCGAGCAGGTCGCTGCGCTCGCCGGCGCCGCCCGCCTGGTCCGCGAGCCCCTTCAGCGAGCGGGACAGCAGACTGCTCAGTGCCCGGGGCGTGTCCGACTGCCCGAACAGCTCACCGGCCGGGAATCCGGGCCCCCACCCGGTGCGCGGACGGCAGTGGAACGCGTTCTCCCGGACCTCGGTGACCAGCCGGTCCCACGCCCTGCCGCCCACCAGGTGCCGCGCGGTCTCCCTGAGCAGCGCCAGCCGCCGGTCCGCGTCGGCCAGTTGGGCCGGCGTGGGTCCGGCACCGGGCAGTGGACCGGTGAGCACCCGGATCGCCGCGATGCGCGCGGCGTCGTGGTGGCGCGAGGTCGTCGGCACCTCGTCGAGTACGGCGACGGCGTGCGCCCGGTCTCCCCGGCGCAGGTGGAGCCGGGCGAGCCCGAAGGCCGCGCTGCCCTGGGTCCTGTCCCGCCGCCAGACGGCCTCGTAGTACGCCCCGGTCTGCCGCTCCCCGGCGGAGAGGTACTCCGCGCAGTAGCCGAGGGCCAGCTTCGGCGCCGACTCCCCGGGCAGGGCGGCGTAGGTGGCGGCGAACTCGCCCTCCGCCTCCCGCACCTGACCCGCCACCAGCCACACCAGGCCCTGGTGCCAGAAGATCCGCCAGTCGTACTCGCGGCTCTGCTCCCGGGCGGTGCCCAGCCACCGGTCGGCCTCGCCCCTGTTCCCGGCACCGAGGTGGGCACGGCACAGCCACAGCGCGGTCTCGACCGTGCGCAGCGCGGGGTCCCGTTCGGCCTGCTCCGCGATGCGCACGGGGTCGCCGGAGACGAGACCGCCGAGGAGCACGGCGGCGCCGTCGTGGGGGTCGGGGATCGGGACGGGCAGGGCACGGGCCGTCTCCCGGGGATCCGGGGCCCCGATGGGCAGGTGCGGGACCCCGGGGCCGGAACGCCCGGTCCAGTGGTCCAGGTCCGGCACCGTGCCGAGAGCCGAGCCGAACACCGCCGCCGTCGGCTCGAACCGGGTGGAGCGCTCCGGGTAGGGCTCGTGTCCGCCGAGGGCCTGGTGCTCGCGCAGCACCTCCCACAGTTGGCGGGACATCTCGGCCGCGGAGGTGAAGCGGGCCGCCGGCTCCGCGTGGGTGGCGCGTCTGATCAGCGCGTCGAAGGAGCGGGCGGCGAGCCCGGCGGCCGGTTCGGCGCGGGCGGCGAGGGCCTCCAGGGTCCGGCCGACGGTGAACAGGTCGGTGTCGACGTGGAAGCCGCGCCGGTCGCGTTCCTTCTTCGGCGGCGCGTAGCCCGACGTGTAGACGAGGGCGGAGGAGCGGTCGTCGGTCCGGCGGATGGCTCCCAGGTCGATGACCTTGATGTCGCGCCCGTAGTGGATGACGTTGTCGGGCTTCATGTCGCAGTACAGCAGGCCCTGGCCGTGCAGGTACTCCAGGGCGCCGAGGATCTTGCAGCCGTAGGTGATCACGTGGCCGATGCCGAAGGAGCCGCCGAACAGCCGCGCCAGTTCCCCGTCGGAGGCGCGCCGGATCCAGGCGAGCGAGCGGCCGCCGACGTACTCCATCACGATGTACCCGGTGGGTACGGTGTCCCCGGGCGCCTGGTGCTGCACATACGTGACGATGCGCACGATGTCGCGGTGGTGGAGCGTGGTGAGCGAGCGGCGCTCCTCGACGGCCGACCGCCGGGCGAGGGCGTCATCGGTGTTGATCAGTCCCTTGAGGACGACGTGCAGGTCGGGCACCCGGGTGTCCTCCGCCAGGTACACCCAGCCGAGTCCGCCCGCCGCGAGGCAGCCGAGCACCCGGTAGTGGCCGCCGACCCGGTCCCCGGGGCGCAGTTGGGGCCGGAAGGAGTACTCCCGGCCGCACTGCGGACAGAAGCCGTGGTCGAGGGCGGGGCCTCCGACGTGGGTGACGCCGATGGTGCCGGTGCAGTTGTCGACTCCGCAGCGCCGGCCCCCGGTGGGCGGGGCGGCGGTGGTGCTCGCGGCCTCCGACGGATCCGGGGAGGGGATGTCCGGGAGGATCAGCAGGCCGTCGTTGTCGAGCGTGCCGGCGGCCGGGGCGGCCGGCCGGCGCGGGGTCTCGGGCTCGGCGGTGGGGCGCGCCGGTGCCGTCCGGACCTCGTCGGGGGCCCTGCGGTGGCAGGTGTCGCAGAAGCCGGTCACCATGATGTGGCCGCCGCCCGGGCAGTCGGGTCTCGGGCACGGCGTCGGCGAGGACGTCATGACGCGGAGGCACCTCCCCGCCCCTGTCTCTCCGCGTCCCGCCCGTCGACGCGGCGGGTGTAGGCGTCGACCGCGGCCTCGGCGGCCCGCACGTCGCACGGCCTGGCCCGCAGCAGCTCGTACGCGCGGAGATGGAGGGCGTCCAACGTCAGGTCCTCCTCCTTGCCCCGTAGGGAGTTCTGGTGCAGCAGGTGGTAGCTGCGCAGCCTGCCCTCCAGTTCGTCGCGCCGGTCACGGAGCCCGTCGAGGGTGGCGACAACCCTGGTCATCCGGTCGGCCACCCGTTCGGCGAGCCGCTCGTACCGTGCCAGGTCCGGGCTCGGGCCGCCGTCACCGGCGGCGTCCCGCGCGCGGTTCAGGTCCGCCAGCGCGGCGTGGGCCCGCATCAGGTCCGCGTCGGCGGGGCGGGTGTCCTCGGCCCGTACGGCGGCCATGCGCCGGTACAGGGCCCCGGCGAGCGGTCCGGTGATCTTCTCCAGCCGCTCGACGAGGCGTGCGCGGCGTTCCCGCTCGGGCCTGACCACGAGTTCGTACCGGGCGCGGCGGTAGGAGGCGTCCGCGGTGCGGAAGACCAGCAGCAGGCGGTTGCCCTTGGCGCGCAGCGTGTCCAGGAGGTCCAGGAGGGCGGGTGGGTCGGCGGCCTCGTCGACACCGACGACGACCAGGGTCAGGGTGACGTCGGCCGCCCTGACCCGCTCGGCCACCGGCTCGGCCGGGTGCTGCCACAGCCCCATGCGCTCGGCGACGCGCTCGGCGATCTCGGTGGAGGTGAGCCCGGTGGCGTCCACGGCGAGGTCGTGGCCTCCGGCCGACGGGACGGTACCGGGTGGGTCGAGGGAGGCGCGGTCGACGGACGCCGCGGTGCGCAACTCCCGGTCGGCCAGGGTGATGGCGCGGCGCAGCGTGGCGTCCCGCACGGCGTCGCCGGGCGGGACGAGGCTGATCTCGACCTGGTGCCGGTCGTCCTGGAGCCAGTCGGCGAGGCGCTGGGCGAACGGCTCGTCGAGCAGGGCCTCCGCCGCGTCGTCCCCCGTGGACCGGAGCCGGTCGTCGACGGCAGTCCTTCCGCGGGTCCACCGGGCGACCTGGGGGAGGTGCCGGACGATGGTCTCGGCCGGGCTCATGAAGGAGAACAGGTTCCCGTGCCGGTCCTCGAGGCCGCTGAGGACCATGCCGATCACCTTGCCGGTCAGGGTGTCCACCACGCCCGAGCCGCTGCAGCCCGGGCTGGCGCGCTCGCCCGGGCTCGTCGGGCTCAGCTGCACCTGCCCGTCACGTCCGCAGCCGCCGACGATGGTGGCCCGGAACCAGATGCCGCCGTTGTGGTCGTAAGGGAAGCCGTACATCCGCACCGCGCGGTTCGGCGCGGAGAGCCGGTGGAGCAGGACCGTTTCGTCCGTGGGTCTGGGGTGTTCGAGCCGCAGCAGTGCCACATCGCCGCTGGGATCGCCGTCGGCGTCCCGGGTGTTCGGCACGTACGCGTCCCCGTCGACCCATGCCGCCACCGAGGGGACCGCGAGGCCGCGCGCGCCGACGAACTCCGCGGTGACCCGCGTTCCCCGGCCCACCACATGGGCACAGGTGAGAACCCGGTCGGGGCTCAGCAGAATGCCGGCGCCCGCGATCTCCCCGTCCGCCCGCCGGATGCGCACCGCCCAGCAAGGCGTCTCCGTCGACGAACCAGCATGGATCCCCCCGTCGGCCGCCATAGCACGACTATACGGGCGCCGGGTCCTGCCGCATACTGGGGCGACAACGGATCAACGAGCTTGCGGGGGTCGCGAGTTGACGGATGTGCCGGGGTTCGTGGGGTTGGCCGAGGTGATACGCCAGATCCGGGGCGAGCTGGAGCAGGCCCGGGAGGAGGCGCGGGGCCGCTCCCTGGGCTTCACCGTGGAGAACGTGAACCTGACGTTCACGGTCCAGGTGCACCGCTCCGGCACCGGCCGCGGTGGGGTGCGCATCGGTGTGGTGACGGCCGAACTCGACGGCACGGTCGACCGCCAGACCACCCATCAGGTCCAGGTCGACCTGAGGCCGGAGGTGACGGGAGGCGGACGGGTCATGGTCGGCCGGGGCGAGCCGCCACCCGAGTCTCCTCCGCAGGAGGAGCCTCCCGGCACGGGCCGCCCGTAGGAGTTCCCGGGCATCGCACTCGAAGACGGACAACGGATGTCGTGAAGATCGAATGTGACCGCGGACCGCGGTATTCCGTATTCCACCATCATGATCCGAAGAGTAAGTGCGACAATGTGACAAGTTCTGGTCCCCGTGATATCGTGCGGCCCTGGTGAAACGACCGGCTGGTGGCATGTCAGTTGCGCTTCGGGGGAAACCGGCGATAACGGCCGGTCGGCGTGCGGGCTCCTCCGTACTCTCAGTGAGACAGGGTGAGCGAGCTTGTACGACGACCAGTTCGCCGAAGTGTACGACCGTGTTTATTGCGCCTTATACGACTACGCCGAGCACGCCGAGCTGATCGGTGATCTGGCCCGGCGTCATGTAAGCGATCCCGTGACCCTGCTGGACGTGGGCTGCGGCACCGGAGAACATCTGCGGTACCTCGCCAAGCAATTCTCGGTGACCGGCGTCGACCTGTCCGGGTCCATGGTCCGGGTCGCCCGCCGGAAACTCGGGAACGTCGCCGTTCACCAGGCCGACATGCGGAAGTTCGACCTCGGCCGCACCTTTGACGTCGTCTGTTCGATGTACAGCTCGATCGGATATCTGGGCGGTCCGGAGGAATTACGGGCCGCGATATCGCGCATGGCCGCCCATGTCGCCCCGGGTGGCGTTCTCATCGTCGAACCGTGGATCCTCCGCGAGCGGTGGAACGGCGGCGTCCTGGCCCACGCCACCGTGGAGCACGAGGGCGTGACCATCTCCAGGATGGGGCACTGGCGCACCGAGGGCGCCCGCTCCCAGGTGGACATGCACTACCTGGTCTCCGAGCCGGACGGCGTACGCCACTTCGTCGACCACCAGGATCTTGCCCTGTACTCCCTGGAGGAGTACAAGAACGCCTTCGCCCTGGCGGGCTTCCAGGCCTCGCTGCTGCCGGCGGGCCGAGCCGACCGGGGCGTCTTCGTGGCCGTCGCCCGGACCGGGGAGGAGGGCCGCTGACGGCCCTCCCCGCTCACGACGTCCCGAGCCCGCCGTCGGGCCGCCCGGTGGGGTAAGGCCCGCCCGCCGGCGGCCGCACCGGCGATCACCGCCGGTATTCATCCCGATCTTCCTTTGCGAAACCTTGACGAATCGCTTGCGATTGGTGGAGCATCACGGCGTGGCGGTGCCGCCTGTCAGGGGAGGTGTTATCGGCAGGCCGCCACCGAGGATTAACACGTGCGAAACATCGAGTAGTTCGAGTAACCGGGTAGTTTGACCGCCGGGGCGAGAAGCGCCATAGGCAGGGGAATCTCGGCGGCAACTGGGGGAACACGGGAGAAGGATGTTAGTCGAACGTGCACGCGTACTTTCCGAACTAAGAGAACTCATACGGGGTGTCAATAACGGCCGGGGGAGCGTCGCCGTTATCACCGGGCCCGTCGCGGTAGGGAAAACCGAGCTGACGCATTCGCTGGCCGAGATAGCCCGGGAGGGCAGTCTGAAGGTTATGCGGGCGCACATGTATATGCCCGGCAGTCAGGGGGCCCGGGCACTGTTCGACCAGCTCGCGGATGGACTGCGGCGAGAACTGCAGGGGAGCGACGGGGCGTTCGCCGATGAAAATTCGGGCACTGCCGAAGACGCCTTTCCGGTTTCCGTGAGGCGCACCGGGAGAAGCCCCGTACGGGCCGCCGAGGAGATCGTCCGCCACTCCGACCGGCTCCCGCTCCTCATCGTGATCGACGATCTGCACCACGCCGATCCCGATTCCCTCGACGGCATCCTTCACCTGGTCCGGATCTGCCGTACCGCCCGCATCATGCTGGTGCTCGCGGCCTCCGACTGCTCCTACGAACAGATGCCGCTCTTCCACGCCGAGTTGCTGCGCGCCCCGCACTGCCGCCGGATCCGCCTGCGGCCGCTGTCCCGCACCGGTGTCGCCGAGGTGGTGGCGGGCAGTCTGGGGTCCGACGTGGCCGAGCGCAACGCCGCCGACTACTACCGCTACAGCGGCGGCAATCCGCTGGCGCTGCGGGCCCTCATAGAGGAGTGGTCCTCCACCCGTTTCACCGACGACGACGGCCCCGAGAGCACCGGGACCGGCATGCCCACACCCGGCAGGGTCTCGGCGCTGGCGGTCTTCACCTCGCTCCACCGCAGCGGTCCGCAGGCCATGGCCGTGGCCCGCGGCATCGCCCTGCTGGGCCCGGCCGCCGGCCTCGACCTGCTGTGCCAGCTGCTCATGCGCGAACCGGAGGACGTCACCCGGCACCTGCGGGACCTGGAGGCGGCCGGCGTGCTCAACGGATTCCGTTTCCGCCACCCGGGGGTCGCCCACGTCGTCCTCGCGGACCCGGAGTTCGAGCGGATCCGGGAACTGCACCACCGGGCGGCCGCCCTGCTGGAGGCGGACGGCCACAGCTCGCTCCAGGTGGCCCGCCACCTCGTCGCGGCCGACACCGTCGCCGAATCCTGGACCACCGCGGTGCTGCGTGAGTCGGCCCGGGAGGCGGCCGGCCAGTACGACTGGGAGTTCGCCCTCAAGTGCCTCCAGCTGGCGCTGCGCGGTCTGCTCTCCGACGAGGAGAGGGGCCTCGTCGTCAGCGAGTTCCTGCGCGTCGGATGGCGGCTCAACCCCGCCCGTGTCACCAAGTACTTCCAGGAGTGCTTCGAGCTCCAGCAGAAGGGCCACGTCCCCGACCACGAGACGCTCACCCTGCTGAGGATCTTCCTCTGGCACGGACACGTCGAGGACGCGGTGACCATGCTGCTGGACGTGGCCGACCGGTGCGCCGACGGCCCGCTCCGCACCGAGATCCAGAACTTCCTGGACTGGGCCCGGCTGAGCCACCCGGGCCTGCTCGACCGGATCCGCCGGGCCGACGAGCGGATGCTGGACCGGCTCCTGGAGACCTCCTCGGCCTCGCTCCGCCCGCTCACCGCCCTGTCCCGCGCGCTGTGCGAGACGGGCCACGCCAACGTCCCGGCCACCGCGGAGGAGGTGCTGGCCGACCGGCGGCTCACCGGCGACACCGCAGGATCGGTTCTGCAGGCCTTGCTCTACGCCGGCGAACTCGGCGCCGCCGAGCGCTGGGCCACCCGGGCCGTCCAGGACGCCGAGCGGCTCGTCTGCCCGCTGTCGCACGGCATGCACCAGGCGGTCTGCGCCGAGATCGCCCGTCGGCGCGGCGACCTCCCGGGCGCCCAGCAACTGGCCGAGAGAGCCCTCAGGCACATGGCGCCCCGCGCCTGGGGAGTCGCCCTCGCCCTGCCCCTGAGCGTCCTCGTCGCCGTGCACACCGCCCGGGGCGACACCGAACGCGCCGAGGAGTACCTGTCCTGGAGCCTGCACCCGGAGACGTACCAGACGTTCTACGGCCTGCAGTACCTCCACGCCCGGGGCCGCCACCGCCTGGCCCTCGGCCAGTACACCGCCGCCCAGCGCGACTTCAGGGCCTGCGAGGAACGCGTCCGTTCCTGGGGGCTGGCCCAGCCGGTGCTCGCCCTCTGGCGGCTGGGCCAGGCCGAGGCCGCCCTCGCCCTGGGCGACCGCGGCGAGGCCCGCCGCATGACCGAGAGCGAGCTGAACCAGGCCCGCGGCCGGCACCCCCACCTGCGCGGCGCGCATCTGCGCGTGTACGCGCGGCTGGTGGACCGCAGCCGCCGGCGCGCCGTGCTCACCGACGCGGCCGAGCTGGTCTCGGGCGGACGCGACAGGTACCAGCACTTCCTGGTGCTGACCGACCTCAGCCGCGCCCACCAGGAGGCCGACGACACCGCGAGAGCCCGCGCCACGGGGCAGCAGGCCTGGCACACCGCGGTGCGCTGCGGCGCCGAACGCCTGGCCCGAACCCTGCTCCCGGAGAGCGCCATCACCACGGTCGAGGAGACGACGGTCGTCCCCGACCAGCGGCTGAACACCGCCATGCTCAGCGAGGCGGAGCTCCGGGTGGCGGAACTGGCCGCGGCCGGCGAGACCAACCGGGAGATCTCCGGGAAGCTGTTCATCACCGTCAGCACCGTGGAGCAGCACCTCACCCGCGTCTACCGCAAGCTCCGTGTCTCCGGGCGCGCGGACCTGCGCTCCTGCCTCGCCGCGGAATCGGCGGTCGGCGCGGGGGTGGCCGAGCACTGCGCGCCGGGAGGCTGACGGGGCGCGCCCGGGGGGAACGCCCTCGGTGGTAGGGGGCCGGGGACCCGGTTAGGGGTTGGCCACCGCGGGGGCGGTGCGTAGCGTCCCAGGTGCCCCGGGGACGGGACCGGCGCCGTCCCGGACCGCGGTCCGTCTCCCGCCCGGCCCAGCCGCCCACTGCAGAGGTGATCGCCCATGGCAACCGCTCCCCGCCTCGCCGCCCCCAGTGCCAAGGGGGTGCTGTCCTTCGGTGAGTGGCACACCTGGTACCGGGTGACCGGTGACCTCCGCAACGGCCGCCCGCCCCTGGTGGTGGTCCACGGCGGGCCCGGGTCCACCCACGACTACCTGCTGCGGATCGCCGAACTGGCCGAGGACGGCTGGCCCGTCGTCCACTACGACCAGCTCGGCAACGGCGGCTCCACCCACCTGCCGGACCGGGGCGCGGACTTCTGGACCGTGCGGCTCTTCCGGGACGAACTCGCCAATCTCCTGGAGGGCCTCGGCATCGCCGACGACTACGTGCTCTTCGGCCACTCCTGGGGCGGGCTGCTGGCCGCCCGGCACGCCGCGGAGCGCCCCACCGGGCTCCGCGGCCTGGTGATCGCCGACTCCCCGGCCTCCTACCCGTTGTGGTTGGAGGAGATGAAGGTGCTGCGGGCGCAGCTCCCGCCGGGCGTCGATGACACCCTGCGGCGCCACGAGGCGGCCGGCACCACCGACAGCGAGGAGTACCGGGAGGCGGTCAAGGTCTTCTACGCCCGCCATGTGTGCCGGCTGCGGCCGTGGCCGAGGGAGTTCATGGCCTCGTTCTACGAGATCTCCAACGACCCCACCGTCTACTACACCATGAACGGCCCCAACGAGTTCCACGTCATCGGGACCCTGAAGGACTGGTCGGTGGTGGAACACTGCCCCGACATCGCGGTGCCCACCCTCCTCATATCGGGCCGCCACGACGAGGCCACCCCGGTCACGGTGCGGCCCTACGCAGAACACATTCCGGACGTCCGCTGGGAATTGTTCGAGGAGTCCAGCCACCAGCCCCATCTGGAAGAACCGGAACGTTTTCGGACCGTACTCGGGGAATTCCTCTGGAGCCTTTCTGAATAACCGGCACGGAAGCCGGGTCACCACCGTCGTACCACCAGGACGCGGCAGACGACGACCGGGCCGGAGCCCCCGAGGGCTCCGGCCCGGTCGTCGTGCGCGGACCCCGGTTCAGGCGGCCGAGGCGTCCCGCCCGAGCAGCGTCAGCCACAGCCGCTCCGGCGTGGCGAACGTCTCCAGGGTCAATGCGTCGTCCACGAACCGCAGGTCATAGGCGTGTTCCAAGTCGCTCAGCAACTCCACCGTGCCCAGCGAGTCCAGGCCCAGGTCCCGCAGCGCGGTGTTCGCGGTCAACTCCTCCTCATGACCGAGGAACGGCAGATGGCGACGCACGATCGCTTCGAACTTCTCGTCCCACATGGTTTGCTCCGCATCCGAACCGAGAATTGTCTTCCCCCCCATCGCAGTCCCCACCGTCCGCGGTGGCAACCCTTATCACCGCCCTCAGGGGTCGGCTAGGGGTGTTTCGGCCGCCGTGCCGTCCCTACTGTGCCGGAAGAACCGGAAAACACAATGCGGTGCGGACACGCGCGAAAGCGAAGCGGAGAGACCATGACGGAACTCGCGGTTTCAGAGGCCGCCACCGAATTCCCGGTGAACGGGCCGCTCCTGGTGCACGAACTGCTGGACGAGGCCGCGCGTGCCGTGCCCGACGGCGCCGCGGTCCGCGACGCGGCCGGCGGATGGACGTACCGGGAACTCCACCGGACGAGCCGCGCGTTCGGCGCCTGGCTCGACGCGCGGGGGCTGCGCCCCGGCGACCGCCTGGTGGTGCAGGCACCCAGCCGCCGGGACCTGGTCGCCCTGTTCTACGGCGCGGTCTCCCGCGGAGTGGTCTTCGTTCCGCTCAACCCCGGCATGAAGCCCTTCCACCTCCAGTCCGTGCTGGGCAACGCCGAGCCGGCCCTCGTCATCGTGTCGGGCCCGACCGCGCCGCGGCTGCGGGAACTGTCGCCCGTACCGGTCCACGAACTCGCCGACATCTGGCCCGCCGTGACCGAGCTCGCCGAGCGCGAGGCCGGCGCCCCGCCGGTCACCGTGCGCCCCGACGACATCGCCGTCCTGGTGTACACCTCCGGCTCCACCGCCGTCCCCAAGGCCGTGATCTGCCCGCACGCGCAGATCACCTTCGCCTCCCGGGCCATCGTGGACGTCCTCGGATACCGCGCCGACGACGTGGTCTTCTGCCGCTTCCCCCTCTCGTGGGACTACGGGCTCTACAAGGTGCTGCTGACCTGCCTGGGCCGCGGCGAACTGGTCCTCGCCGACGAGGAGGCGGACCTGACCCTGCTCGCCCGGATGCGGGAGACCGGCGCCACCGTGGTGCCCGTCGTCCCGTCCCTGGCCCAGATGATCGTCTCCCTGGCCCGGCGCGACCCCGACCGGCTGCCGCCGGTGCGGATGTTCACCAACACCGGCGCCGCCCTGCCGCCCGCGACCATCCGGGCCCTGCGGGACCTGTTCCCCGGCGTCCGGGTGGTGCGCCAGTTCGGCCAGACCGAGTGCAAGCGGGTCTCCGTCATGCCGCCCCCGGAGGACCGGGACCGGCCCGACTCGGTCGGGCTGCCGCTGCCCGGCACCCGCGTCCTGATCCTGGACGAGGAGGGCAACGAACTGCCCAGCGGCCACACCGGCGAGATCGTCGTCACCGGACCGCACGTGATGCCGGGCTACTGGCGCGATCCCGAACAGACCGCGCGCTCCTTCCGCCCCGACCCGCGCACCGGCCGACTGCGCCTGCACACCGGCGACTACGGCAGCCTCGACGACGACGGGTACCTGTACTTCGAGGGCCGCCGTGACGACATGTTCAAGCGCAAGGGCATCCGGATGAGCACCGTCGAGATCGAGGCGGCGGCCATGGACGTCCCCGGCGTGCGGGCCGCGGCCGTCGTGCCGCCGGCCGACGGCGCCGACCTCGCCCTCGTGGTGGAGGCCGACGACCTGGAGCCGCACGCCGTGCTGCGCGCCCTGGCGGGCAGACTGGAGGCCGCCAAGGTGCCCGCCCTGTGCAGGGTGGTGGCGCGCATGCCCCTCACCGGCCACGGCAAGAACGCCCGCCACGAACTGGCCGCCCTGGTCCGGGAGGGCGCCCGGTGACCGGCACGGCATCCGGCCTCCGCACCGAACTGGCCGAACGCTTCGGCACCCCGCTCTACCTCTACGACCTCGACGAGGCCACCGCCGCCCGCACCGAGCTGCTGACCGCCCTGCCCGAAGGGGCCGTGCTGTTCTACGCGCTCAAGGCCAACCCGCACCCCGACGTGGCCCGCGCCCTGCGCGGCGACGACGGCAGATGCCGGGCCGAGATCAGCTCCAGCGGCGAACTCCACGCCGCCCTGGAAGCCGGCTTCGACCCCGCCCACTGCCTCTACACGGGACCCGGCAAGACCGCCGCCGAGATCGGCCACGCCCTCGACCTCGGGGTGCGCACCTTCTCCACCGACTCGGTCAGCGACGTACGCCGGGTCGGCCGGGCCGCCACCGAGCGAGGACTGACCGCCGGGTGTCTCCTGCGGGTCAACGCCGTCAACACCGCCGCGGGCGGCGCCACCACCGGCATCCGGATGACCGGACGGCCCAGCCAGTTCGGCTTCGACGCCGAGGACCTGCCCGCCGCACTGCCCGAGCTGCGCCGGATCGAGGGCGCCTGGCCGGTCGGACTGCACTTCTTCCCGCTCAGCAACGCCGAGGACGAGGCCAACCTCATCGGCGAGTTCCGGCACACCGTGGCCGCCGCCGCCCGGATCACCGAGAACCTCGGCCTGCCGCTGGAGCTGCTGGACCTCGGCGGCGGCTTCGCCGCTCCCTACGGGGTGCCCGGCCCGCGCGACAGCTACCCCGACCTGCGCGGGGAGCTGGAGGCCATGCTGGACACCCACCTTCCGGGCTGGCGTACCGGCGGCCCCGCGATCGCCTTCGAGTCCGGCCGCTACCTCACCGCCTGCGCCGGCACCCTGCTGCTCGGCGTCACCAACGTCAAGACCGGACGCGGCCGCACCCATGTCATCCTCGACGGCGGCATCAACGTCTTCGGCGGCATGTCCGGCCTGGGCCGGCTCCTGCCCACCCACGTCGAGCCCGTCGCCACCACGGCACCCGGCGACGCCCCCACGGTGACCGCCAGCCTGGTCGGCCCGCTGTGCACCCCCGGCGACATGCTCAGCCGTGACCTGCCCGGACCCGGACTGCGCCCCGGCGACGTCATCACGGTCCCCAACACCGGCGCCTACGGCCCCACGGCCAGCCTGCTGGCGTTCCTCGGCCGCCCCGCGCCCGCCGAAGTCGCCCTGCGCGACGGGGAGATCGTCTCCGCCACCCGCATCGACTACCGGCGGGTGCCCCTCGGACCCGACGACACCCCGGCCACCCCGATCACCCCGGCCACCGCGCGCCGGCCCGCCCCGGAGCCCGCCCCGTGAACCACCTCCCCAGCGTCCGGCCCGGCACCGGGGACGACCGCCCCCTCGACACCGCGGGCACGGTCATCGTCTCCACCGTGGCGTCCGACTCCCACACCTGGAACCTGGTCTTCCTCCAGCTGCTCCTGGAGGAGGCGGGCTACCGGGTGATCAACCTCGGCCCCTGCGTGCCCGAGGAGCTCCTGCTGGCGGAGTGCCTGCGCCACGACCCCGCCCTGGTGGTGGTGAGCAGCGTCAACGGCCACGGGCACGCCGACGGGCTGCGGCTGGCCCGCACCCTGCGGGCCCGCCCCGAACTCGCCACCGTCCCCCTGGTCATCGGCGGCAAGCTCGGTGTCTCCGCCTCCCCAGCGGAACGCGGCCGTCAGGCGGCGGCCCTGCTGGGGGCCGGCTTCGACGCCGTCTTCGACGACGGCCAGGAGGAGGACCTGCGCCGCTACCTGGACTCGGCCCGGCCCGCGCCCGCCCTCACGGGCGTCCGGTCCGGAGCCCCGGGCACACCGTGAACCCCGGCGGCCGGCCCGCGCCCCGCTTGGGCCCGCCGCCCATCCCGGCCGCGGGCCCGGCCGGGGACGTCGCGGACGCCGGGGACTTCGGAAGCTTCGTACGGCGGGCGGGCGGCGCCGGACGCCTGGTCGTCCAGCCCCGCATGGGGTTCGACGACCCCCGCCGGATGCGCGCCGGGCTGGCCGCCACCAAGGCCGCCCGCGCGGTCACCGTCGGCACCGTGACCCTGGACAGCTACACCCGGCTCGGCGAGACGAGCGCCCTGGCCGACGCCCTGGCCCACGGCCGGGAACTCAACGGCTACCCGATCACCGCGCACGCCCCGGACGTCACCGCCCGGATGCTGGCCGGCATCCGCGACCGCGCCTTCCCGGTTCAGGTCCGGCACGGCTCCGCCGTCCCGCAGCGCATCTTCGCCGCCCTGATCGACCAGCGCATCGACGCCACCGAGGGCGGCCCCGTCTCCTACTGCCTGCCGTACGGCCGCACCCCGCTGGCCGAGTCGGTGCGCAACTGGACCGAGGGCGTACGCCGTTTCGCCGCCCTGCGCGAACGGGGCACCGAGCCCCACCTGGAGACCTTCGGCGGGTGCCTGCTCGGCCAGCTGTGTCCGCCGAGCCTGCTGGTCGCGGTCTCGGTGCTGGAGGCGCTGTTCTTCCACCGGCACGGGGTGCGCGACGTCTCGGTCAGCTACGCCCAGCAGACCCACCCGGGACAGGACCGGGAGGCGGTGGCGGCGCTGCGGCGGCTCTGCGCCGAACTGCTGCCCACCCCCACGTGGCACGTGGTGGTCTACGCCTACATGGGGCTGTACCCGGTCACCGAGCGCGGCGCCTACGGCCTGCTGGCCGACGCCGCCGCGCTGGCCGTGCACACCGGCGCCGAGCGGCTGATCGTCAAGACCGTCGCGGAGTCCCGCCGCATCCCCACCATCGACGAGAACGTCGCCGCCCTGGAGGCGGCGGCCCGCTCCGCGCGGACCGCCGCCCGCGCGGCCGCACCGCCCACCCCGCGGGAGACGGCCACCGCGGACAGCGAGACCTACCAGGAGGCCGCGGCCCTGGTGCACGCCGTGCTCGACCTCGACCCCGACCCCGGCGCCGGCCTGGTCAAGGCGTTCGCGCGCGGCTACCTCGACGTCCCCTGGTGCCTGCACCCCGACAACCGGGGCCGCACCCGCAGCTACATAGACGGCGACGGCAGGCTCCGCTGGGCCGACACCGGCTCACTCCCGCTCGGCCGCACCACCGCCCGCACGGCTCCCGCGCGCCGCATCGGCTCCGCCGACCTCCACGCCGACCTGCTCCATGTGCAGCGTCGCTACGACACCCTCGGCGGCCACGACCCCGCCCTCGGGGAAACGGCGTCCCCGGAGATCACCCGTGCGCCTAACAGGCCGTCACTGGGCAATAATTGACGCCATGTGGTTCGGGGTCCTGGGCGAGTTCGTGGTGCGGCGCGACGACGGGAGCTCGGTGGCCGTCCGCGGCCCTCGCGCCCGGTCCCTGCTCGTCCTCCTCGCCCTGGAAGCCGGCCGGGTGGTCACCGTCGACGCCCTCATCGAGGGCCTGTACGGCGACAAGCCGCCCGGCGACGCCCTCAACGCCCTGCAGTCACAGGTGTCCCGGCTCCGCCGCGACCTGCGGGGAGCCGCCCCGCACGAACTCGTCGAGTCCCACCCCGTCGGCTACCGCCTGGCCGTCGACCCCGACAGCGTGGACGCCCGCCGCTTCGAGCGCCTGGCCGCCGAGGGCCGTCGGCAGCTCGCCGCCGGCGACCACGCCGCGGCGGCGGCCACCCTCCGCCAGGCCCTCGACCTCTGGCAGGGCCCGGTCCCCGTGGAACTCGGGGAGGCCCCCACCGCCCGCGCCCGCGCCGACCGCCTGGAGGAACTGCGGCTGGCCGCCGTCGAGGACCGCGCCGAGGCCGAACTCGCCCTCGGCGGCCACCGCGAGCTCGTCACCGAACTCCAGCAGCTCGTCGCAGCCCACCCGCTGCGCGAACGGCCCCGCGGCCAGCTGATGCGGGCACTGTACGGCTGCGGTCGCCGCGCCGACGCCCTGGCCGTCTACGAGGACGCCCGCCGTATCCTCGCCGAGGAGCTGGGCAACGACCCCTCCGAGGAACTGGCCGCCGTCCACCTGGCCGTGCTCCGCGGCGACCTCTCCCTCACCACCGTCGCCGCACCCGCTCCCTCCGAGCCCGCCACCGTCGCGCGCACCGGACCACCCGCCCAGCTCACCAGCTTCGTCGGCCGCCGTGACGAACTCGAACGGGTCTCCCGGCTCCTCGGTCCCCTGGACCGCGGCGGCGGCGCCCGCCTGGTCACCGTCGTCGGCTCCGGCGGCTCCGGGAAGACCCGCCTCGCCATCGAGGCCGCCGGCCGAGACCCCGGCGATGTCGCCTTCGCCGACCTCGGTGGCCTGCGCGACGGCGGCGACCTGCCCCGGCAGGTGCTGAACGCGCTCGGCGTGCGGGAAGGCGTGCTCCACGCCGGCGGCCGTCAGGGCCAGCCCCCGGACACGGTCGAACGCCTGGTCGCCGCCCTGTCCGACACCGAGATCCTGCTGGTCCTCGACAACTGCGAGCACATGGTGGAGGAGGCGGCCCGCCTCGTCTTCCGCCTGCTCAGCTCCTGCCCCCGGGTCCGGGTCCTCGCCACCAGCCGCGAGGCGCTGGGCATCACCGGAGAGGTCCTCTGTCCCGTACCACCGCTCGCCGCCCCGCCCGAGGGGGTCAGCGCGGCCGAGGCACTGGAGTACCCGGCGGTGCGGCTCTTCGCCGACCGCGCCATGGCCGTACGGCCCGACTTCTCCGTCGACGCCGCCACCGTCGTCCCCGTCGTGCGGGTCTGCCGTGCCCTGGACGGACTGCCCCTGGCTGTCGAACTCGCGGCGGCGCGGCTGCGCTCCCTGCCCGTGGACGAGGTCGCCGCCCGCCTCGACGACCGGTTCAGGCTGCTCAGCCAGGGCAGCCGCACCGCGTCGCCCCGCCACCAGACCCTGCGTGCCGTGGTCGGCTGGAGCTGGGACCTGCTGGAGGACGACGAACAGCGGCTCGCCCGCCGGCTCACCGTCTTCGCCGGCGGCTTCACCCTCGGCGCCGCCGGCCGGGTCTGCGAACTGTCCGACGCGGAGGCCGTGGAGCGGCTCACCGGCCTCGCCGACAAGTCCCTCATCGAGGGCGACGGCGGCCGCTACCGGATGCTCGGCACCGTCCGTGCCTTCTGCGCCGAACGGCTGGCCCAGGCAGGTGAGGAGGAGCGCGTCCACCGCCGGCACACGGAGTACTTCCTGGACCTGGCCCGCACCGCCGAGCCGTACCTGCGCAGCGCCGACCAGCTCGACTGGCTCTCCCGGCTGGCCGCCGAGCACGCCAACCTCCAGGCGGCCCTGCACTGGGCGGTCCGCGCCGACCAGGACACCGCCCTGCGGCTCATCGCGGCCCTGTCCTCCTACTGGTGGCTGCGTGGCCTGCGCGGCCACGGCGCCGCGGCGGCCGCCGAGCTGCTGCGCACGGTCGGCAGCGCGCCGCCGGAGGGACTGGAGGAGGAGTACGTGCTGTGCGTGCTCAACGCGGCAGCCGCCGGCAGCGGCGGCGCGGCCGGCGGCTTCACCCTCCAGCCGTACTGGCAGCGGGCCGAGGAGATCATGGTGGAGCTGGAGTGGCCGCCGCGTCACCCCTTCCTGACCGTGCTGTGGGGCATGGGCACCGGCACGCCCCGTCCGGCCGCCCTCGCCGGCGGTGCCCAGCGCTCCGACCCCTGGTCCGACGCGCTGATCCGGCTCGGCCGGGGGCACATGGCCCTGTTCGGTGGTGACGTGGCCGAGGCCGAACGGCAGTTCGAGGACTCACTGACCGGCTTCCGGTCCACCGGGGACCGCTGGGGCACGGCACTGTGCCTCGCCGAGCTGGCCATGCTGGCCGGCTGGCGCGGGGACGGGCGGCGCTCCATGGCCCTGTACGACGAGGCGCTGGAGTCGGCCGGGCAGCTCGGCGCCGTGGAGGACCTGGCCGACCTGCTGTGCCGCAAGGGTGACGGGCTGGTCCGGGCCGGGGACTTCGCCGCCGCCCGCACCGCCTACGAACGGGCGGCGCGCACCGCCCGGGAGGCCGGGGCGCCCACCCGGCCGGCCGCCGTGGAATGGGGACTGGGCGAGATAGCCCGGCTCAGCGGTGACCTCACCGAGGCGCGTCGGCTGGTGGAGGCGGCCCTCGCGGGCTGTGCCACCGGATGGTTCGCGGTGGAGGAGCTGCGGGCCAGGGTGTTCGTGGCGCTGGGCCGGATCGCCGAGGCCGAGGACGACACGGCCCGGGCCAGGGAGTGGCACCAGCGGGCGCTGGACGTGATGATCGGCGGCCGGAATCTCGCGGGCGCGGCCGGGGTCGTGGAGGCGCTGGCCGGCGTGGTGCTGCTGGAGGGCGACACGGAACAAGCCGCGCTGCTGCTGGGGTTGGGTGCCGGACTGCGCGGCATCTCCCTGGACCAGGACCCGGATGTGGCGCGGACCGTACGCCGGGCGCGGGAGCTGCTGCCGCCGGACACCTACCGGAAGGCGTACGACCGCGGCCGCACCATGACCGCGGAAGAGGCCCTCACCTTCCTCGGCCGCGCCTGAGGAAGCGGGGACGGACCCGCTCGGGCCGGGGGGCCCGGCGTGCCGCGAGGACGCGGTTCGCGCGGGACCGGCCCGAGGGGGGAGGTGCCGCCGCCGTCGGAACGGGGGATGGCCGCGACGGCGGCACCCGTTGCGGGCCGCCGCCCGTGACAGGGATACGGGAGAAGCGGCACCGCGGTCCGGCGCCCCCGTCGGAGCGCCGGAGCCGGAGGGTCAGTGGGCCGTGGGAAGGGGCTCGGCCGGCTCGTCGCCCGGCTCCTGCTCCTCGATGACCTTGGGGACGTTGCGCAGAGTCACCAGCGAGGCGACGGCGACCAGGGCCATCACACCGGCGGCGACCAGCGCGGAGAGGTGGAAGGCGTCCACGAACGCGTGCCGCGCGGCCTCGACGACCCCGGCGGCGAGGTCGGCCGGCAGTGTGGCCGCCACCTGCATGGCGGAGGCGATGGAGTCCTCGATCACGGGCACGGCCGAGGCCGGCACTCCGTCGGGCAGGTCGAGGCCGTTGGTGTAGGCCGAGTTCAGCGCACTGCCGAGCACCGCGATGCCCAGCGCGCCGCCCACCTCCATCGCCGTCTCGGAGATCGCCGCCCCCGAACCGGCCCGCTCCTTGGGCACGGTGGCGAGCACCGTGTCGCCGGTGACCGCGAACGCCATGCCGAAGCCGACACCCACCGGCACCATCGCCACCACCAGCATGAGGTAGTCGGACTCCATGCCCGCCGTGGTGTACAGGGCGAGACCGATCGCGCCCAGCCCCAGCCCCAGACCCACGGTCCTCCCGCGGCCGATCGCCGAGATCAGCGGCGCGGCCAGCGCGCCACCGCCCACCGCGGACGCCGCCGCGCCGGGCAGCCCCGCCAGGCCCGCCTTCAACGGTGACCATCCCAGGACGAGTTGGAAGTACTGGGAGAAGATCAGCGACTGCGCCACCATGGCGAACATCGCGAAGAGGTTCGCGCAGACCGCCCCGGTGAACGCGGCCCTGCGGAACAGCCGCACGTCGATCAGCGGATGCGTCAGCCGCGTCTGCCGTACCAGGAACACGGCCAGCGCCGCACCCCCCGCCAGCGCGGTCAGCCACACCCTCGGCTGGCCGACACCGCCGTGCGCGGCCTCCTTCACCGCGTACACCAGACCGATGACACCGCCGGTGGACAGCACCACGCTCAGCCAGTCCAGCCGGCCCGGACGCGGGTTGCGGGACTCCGGCAGCACCAGCAGGGCCGCGATGAACAGCACCACCAGGATCGGGATGTTGATCAGGAAGACCGAGCCCCACCAGAAGCTGTTCAGCAGCGCCCCGCCGATGATCGGCCCCAGCACGAAACCGGAGGCCGACATCCCGCTCCACAGCCCGATCGCCGCGGTCCGCTCCTTGGGGTCGGTGAACACGTTCCGCAGGATCGACAAGGTGGACGGCATGATGGTCGCGCCGGCCGCTCCCAGCAGCGTCCGCGCCACGATCAGGACCTCGGCGTTCGGCGCGTACGCGGTCAGCAACGAGGCCCCGGCGAACGCGACCGTGCCGATCAGCAGCAGTTTCTTGCGGCCGATCCGGTCACCGACCGACCCCATGGTGATGAGCAGACCCGCCAGGACGAACCCGTAGATGTCCGCGATCCACAGGATCTGGGTAGCCGAGGGGTCGAGATCGCCGATCAGCTTCGGGATGGCGAGATGCAGGACGGTCAGGTCCACGGTCAGCAGGACCACGGCCGCGCAGGCGATGGCCAGGACGAGGCCCTTGTGGACGCGTCCGTTGACTGGAGTGTGCATGCTCCGAGTCTGGGCGGCCCCGCTTACCGCCCGAGCACCGCGCGCTTACCGGCCGCGCACCGCCCGGCGGGCGGGCGGTGCGCGGAGTCACGGCAGGCCGGCACGGCCGTACGGCTACGCCAACTCGGCCGCGATGGCCCGGACGTACGCCCCGTACGCCGAGGACGGCAGACGCGCGCCGAGCCGCTCGCACGCCTCCGCGTCGATGAAGCCCATGCGCAGCGCCACCTCCTCCACACAGGCGATCCGCACGCCCTGACGCTGCTCCAGCACGGACACGTACTGGCCGGCGGCGAGCAGCGAGGACGGCGTGCCGGCGTCCAGCCACGCGAAACCCCGGCCGAGATCGACCAGCTTGGCCTTGCCGCGCCGCAGGTAGTGCAGGTTCACGTCGGTGATCTCGAGTTCGCCGCGCGGCGAGGGCCGCAGGTTCTTGGCGATGTCGACCACGTCGTTGTCGTAGAGGTACAGCCCCACGATGGCCCGGTTGGAGCGCGGCCGGGCCGGCTTCTCCTCGATGGAGACCAGCCGGCCCTCCGCGTCCGTGACACCGACCCCGTACCGCTCCGGGTCCTCCACCGGGTAGCCGAACAGCACACACCCGTCGAGGGCGCGGGCGGCCCGCTGGAGGATGTCGTAGAAGTTGTTGCCGTGGAAGACGTTGTCCCCCAGGACCAGCGCCACCTGCTCGCCGCCGATGTTGTCCGCGGCCAGGATGAACGCCTCGGCCAGACCGCCGGGCACCGGCTGCTCCACGTAGTCGAGCTGGAGCCCCAGATGGGACCCGTCGCCCAGCAGACGCCGGATCTGCGGCAGGTCATGGGGTGTGGAGATGATCGTGATCTCCCGGATGTCGGCCAGCATCAGCACCGACAGCGGGTAGTAGATCATCGGCTTGTCGTTGACCGGCAGCAGTTGTTTGGACACGGCGAGCGTCAGCGGCTGGAGCCGGGAGCCGTGTCCGCCCGCCAGCAGGATGCCCTTCATGCCCGCTCGGCCGCCAGCCGTTCCAGCTCGGGCACGATGTCGCGCGGCGCCGGCGCGGACAGCAGCTCCTTGCTCAGCCGCTCGGCGCTGTCGGCGAAGGAGGGCTCCCTCAGCACCCGTTCCACCGCGGCCTGCAGGGTGTCGGCCCGGAAGTCGCGGGGCTCGATCATCAGTCCCGCGCCCTGCGCCTCCACCGCGAGCGCGGTGGCCCGCTCGTCCCACAGCCAGCCCGGCACGATCACCTGGGGCACGCCGTGCCGCAGCGCGTTCTGCAGGGTGCCCATGCCGCCGTGGTGGATGATGGCCGAGCAGGTCGGCAACAGCTCGTTCAGCGGCACGAAGTCCACCAGCCGCACGTTCTCGGGCAGCGCGGTCCCGGACAGCGACTCGGCCACCGCGGAGCCGACCGTGGCGACCAGTTCCACGTCCATCTCGGCCGCCGCCGCCAGCAGGTCGCCGATCGGGAAGCCCTCGTTGTACGCCTCGGGCAGGGTCAGGCCGAGGGTGAGCACCACCCGCGGCCGCTCGGGCCGCTCGTGCGTCACCCAGTCCGGCACCACCGACGGCCCGTTGTACGGCACCGGGCGCACCGGGATGCGGTCCAGCCCGGCGTGGATCCGCAGGAACGACGGCAGCGGGTCGACGGTGCGCTGACCGACCACCAGCTCCTCGTCGAACCGGCCGTCCCCCTCCGGGTCGCAGCCCAGTCCGGCCAGCCGGCCGGTGATCCAGTCCCGCAGCACGTCCACCCGGGCCTCCTCGGGCTGCTCCGCGGCCAGGCGCAGGAACAGCTCCCGCATCCGGGCCCAGTGGTCGGTGCCGAACAGCAGCCGCGCGTGCGCGGCGCCGCAGGCCCGGGCGGCGACCGGGCCGACGTAGCTCATCGCGTCCCACAGCACCAGGTCCGGCCGCCACCGGCGGGCGAACCGGGTCAGGTCGGTGAGCATCTCCGTGTTGGTGGACAGCTCCGCGATGTGCGCGTAGGCGGCCAGCGTGTCCCGGACGTACTCCCAGGTCAGCTTGGCGGGGTCGGTCTCGGCGATGTTGAAGCCGCTGCCGTAGCCGGCCTCCGCCGACTCCGGGGCCTGCTGCGACTGTTCCATCAGGTGCAGCGCCTGGCCCACCGGAACGGCGGTCAGCCCGGCGCGGGTGATGGCGGGCACGAGGTCCGGCTGGCTGGCCACCCGCACCTCGTGCCCGGCGCTGCGCAGCGCCCAGGCGATGGGCACCGTGTTGTAGAAGTGCGAATCGAGCGCGAGTGTCGTGATGAGGACACGCATGTGACATCTCCCTGGTGAACGGAATGCCGGGTGCGGCGAGTCCGGGCTCGGCGCCGGCTCATTCCCATCTCCGATCAGCGGGGAGCGCACCACACGGCTTCCCTCATGTGCGCAGACACCGTATTTCCGGCCGCCCGGGCCGCCCAACCCCTAGCGTCCGGGGTCCGCCCCTAAGGACCGCCAAGGGTCCGTAGGGGTTTTTCCGGCCAACGGGTGTTCCCTACTTTTGACGCCTGCGGCATGAACGGAAGGCGGATGGCCATGCAGATGGATTCGCGCACGGAATCGTCGTCCCGCTCCGCGCTCGTCTTCCCCGGCATGGGGGCGATGTCCTTTGCGGACGTGGGCAGATTCATGGTGGCCAACCCGTACGCCCGCCGGTTGGTCGCCATCGCCGAAGAGGTTCTCGGCTATTCGCTGATCGACGGTTACCGGAAATCCGAGCACGACTACAGCGAAGCGGCCCAGGTGGCGTTCCTCGTCAACTGCCTGGCGCTGGCCGAATGGGCGGAGGCCGAACTCGGCATCAGCCCCGAGATCTGTGCCGGGCCCAGTTTCGGCGGCAAGACGGCCGCGGCCCACACCGGCTGTCTGCCGTTCTCCGACGCGGTGCTGATGACCGCCCGGCTGGCCGCCTGCCAGGACGACTACTTCGCCCGGCACCACACGGACGTGGTCACCCACTCCTTCGTCCGCACCCCCGAGCACCAGCTCCGGGAGATGCTGGGCGAACTCGACGCACGCGGCGAGTGGTACGAGATCTCCTGCTACGTCGACCACGACCTGTACATGGTGTCGCTGCGCGAGAGCAGCCTCGAATGGTTCAGGAAGCGGGTGCGCTCCCTCGGCGGGCTCTCCCTCTACACCATGCGCCCGCCGCTGCACTCGGCCCTCTTCGCCGACCTGCGCCGCAGGGCCGAGGACGAGGTGCTGGGCAAGCTGCCCTTCACCGACCCGCGGCTGCCCGTCGTCTCCGACCACGACGGCACCCTGCTGACCACCGGTGACCAGATCCGCACCCTTCTGCTCGACGGCATCGTCCGCCCCATGCGCTGGCCGGAGGTGGTGGCCGCACTGCGCCGCCAGCGGGTGACGACGGTGTACGTCGCCGGACCGGACAACCTGTTCGGCCGGGTCGCCTGCACCACCGACTCCTTCGAGGTGGTGCGCGTCAATCCACGGCTGGCCCTCCAGCCCCGCAGTCGGCCCCACGCCGGGGCGTGACGAACCGTCCGAGGAGCACCCCATGTCCGAGGCGTACGGCGGCGCCCTGCACGCGCGGTTCCTGCGCGGACTCGCCCTGGCCCCCGAGCGGACCGCGGTGCGCGGTCCCGGCTGGGCCCTGACCTACCGGCACCTGCACGAGCGGGCACTGACCTGGGCCGGCTCCCTGCTGCGCGCCACCGACGGCGACGGCCGGGGCGGGCCGGGCACGGTCGCCGTGCTGGCGGCCAAGGGCCCGGACGCGTACACCGGCGTGCTGGCGGGCCTCAGCGCCGGAATGACCGTGGTGCCGATGAGCACCGGCTTCCCCGCCCCCCGCGTCCGGCAGATGCTCGACGCGGCCCACGTGACCGCCGTCGTCGCCGACGGCCCCGGACGGGCCCTGCTGGCCGACGCCGTCGAACCGGGCGGCCCCGCCCTGCCGGTGCTCGCCGCCGACGGCGGCACCGTCCGGGCCGATGCCGCGCACGCGCTCACCGCTCCCCGCCCGGCCCGCGTCGAGGACACCGCCTACATCCTGTTCACCTCGGGCTCCACCGGCCGTCCCAAGGGCGTGCGGATCACGCACGGCGCCACCGACCACTACTTCCAGGTGCTGGACGCCCGTTACCCCTTCACCCCCGACGACGTCTTCTCCCAGACGTTCGACCTGAACTTCGACTGCGCCCTGTTCGACCTCTTCTGCGCGTGGGGCGCCGGAGCCACGGCTCAGCAGATCCCCGCGACCGCCTACCGCGACCTGCCGGGTTTCGCCGCATCGAGCGGACTCACCGTGTGGTTCTCCACGCCCAGCGCGGTCTCCCTGGTGCGCCGCACCGGCGGGCTGGGGGAGGGGGCACTGCCCGGGCTGCGCTGGAGTTTCTTCGCGGGTGAGGCGTTCACCTGCCGGGACGCCGAGGACTGGCACCGGGCGGCGCCGCACTCGTACGTGGAGAACCTCTACGGGCCCACCGAGCTGACCGTCACCGTGACCGGCCACCGCTGGTCACCGCAGGACCCGCCGGACCGGGCCGTCAACGGGTTCGTGCCCATCGGCACCGTCCACAAGGGACACGACTGGCTCCTGCTCGGCGACGACGGCGAGCCCGTTCCCGACGAGGGCGAACTCGTCGTCACGGGGCCGCAGATGACCGCCGGCTACCTCGACCCGGCCGACGAACGGGGCCGCTTCCTCCAGCGCGACGGCCGCCGCTGGTACCGCACCGGCGACCGGGTGCGCCGGATCGGCGACGGCGTGCTGGCGTACGTGGACCGTCTCGACGCCCAGGTCCAGGTACAGGGCTGGCGGGTCGAGCCCGCCGAGATCGACCAGCGGCTGAGGGAACTCGCCGGCGTACAGGACGCGGTCACCGTCGCGGTCCCGGGGCCGGACGGCCAGACCGCGCTGGTCGCCTTCTACACCGGTGAGCGGCAGCCCCCGGCCGCGCTGGTGCGCGGGCTCCGCGCCCACCTGCCGGATCGCATGATCCCGCGCCGCTTCGAGCACGTGTCCGCGTTCCCCCTCAACCCCAACCGCAAGACCGACCGCAAGGCCCTGCGCGCCACCGCGACCGGACTGCTCGGCGCCGCCTCGTCCTGAACGACGGTCATGACCGCGCCGGCCGGGCGGCCGACCCGGTACGCGGCCGGGACTGCGTGACCGGTCGCGCTCACTCGTGACCCGCGGCGGGCCAGGGATCGGGGAGCGCGCGGTGGCCAGGCGGCCCGCGGGGACGACGGCGTGCCGCACACGCGGACGTCCTCCGGCCCGCCACCACAACGGGCCCACGGCGGGGCGAACCGGACCGTGCCGAGGCACTGCCGTCCGTGTTTCTTCCGCGCCCCCACGCTCCGCACGGCCGCCGGGGGGGGGGGGGGGGGGGGGGGGGCCCCGCGGCGCCCGCCGCGGCCCCCCCCCCCCCGGGGGGGGGGGGGCGGGGCCGGGGGGGGGGGGGGGCGCGCC